>JAGQSL010000443.1 GCA_020439525.1 Acidimicrobiales bacterium
TAGACGTCTACCGGGCGTGGGCGGCGAGGAGGGCGGCGAACTGTTGGGCGGCCGCGGCGCTCATGCCGGGGAGCAGGTGCTGGTAGGTGTGGATGGTGAAGGCGACGTTGGCGTGGCCGAGGCGTTCGCTGACGACCTTGACGGGTACGCCGTCCATGATCAGCAGCGAGGCGTGGGTGTGCCGTAGGTCGTGGAAGCGGATCCGTGTCAGGTCGGGCATCGTCCGCTGGAGGCGGTCGAAGAGCTGGCTGAGGGACTCGGGGTTGAGGAACCGTCCGGCGGTGTTGAGGAACATCCAGTCGTCGGCGCCGTGGGCCAGGCCTTCGCGGCTGAGGCGTCGCCGCCACCGTGCAAGGACGTCCATCGTCGCGTCGTCGAGGTCGATGCAGCGGCGGCTGGTGCGCGTCTTGACCGGGAACTCGACGGGGTGGCCGGCGATGCTCTGGAGGGTGCGGCTGATCGCCAGGCGCTGGTTGATGGGGTCGAGATCGGACCACTTCAGGCCGGCGACTTCACCGCGGCGCATCCCCGTGCAGGCGGTGAGGTGCAGCGCCGGGTAAAGCCGGTGTCGGCGGGCCGAGCCCAGGAACGACGCCAGTTCGGCGGCGGTCCAGGACCGGGGGACGGTGCGGGTGTGACGCTTGTGGCGGGCGTTGGCGGCATGCGCGACGTTGCCGTCGACGAGCTGGCGGCGGATGGCCAGATCGAGGCTGGACCGCACGATCACGTGGACCTCATGGACGGTCTTGGGCGCGAGCCCAGTGCCGTGTCGGCCGCCGGTGGTGGCGAGCTGGTCGTAGAGGCCGTCGAGGTGGTCGGCGCGAAGCCGCCGGAGCGGCACGTGGCCGATGGCGGGGTTGATGTAGTTGTCGACCATCCACGTGTAGCGGTACGACGTGGACGCTCGAACGTGGCGTCGCTTGGTAGGCAACCAGGTGTCGGTGAGGAACTCGCCGAGATGGACCGGTCCACCCCGCCGCGGTGCTGAGCCGGCGGCGTCGCGTTCGATGCGGGCGGCCATCGCGTCGGCGTCGTGACGGTCCCGGCCGGCGGGATGCCATCGTCGTCGTTCCCGGCCGGTGAGGGGGTCGAGGCCGTCGTAGGCGACGACGTAGAAGCGGTCCTTGCGTTCGATGATGTAGGCCATCGCCGAAGCGTGGAAGGGTGACCACTTCGGTACCAACCCCACGAGCCCCTCGGGAAGATGACCTCCGCCGGGGAGGTGCCCACACGCCAGCCTGGGCGGCTCGTCTCGGGGTCAGCTGGCTTGCATTGCGGCGGCCGGGCGGAAGGGCTCGGCGAGCTGGCCAGTGAGCGTGGTGGGGTAGTCGGGTCGTCCGGCGATGCCGAGGTCGTCGGAGGTGACCACGGCCCGGGTGTGTGCGGGGGTGTAGGTGCCCATGGCTCGGTCCCACAGAAGGGTGAAGAGCCCGAAGTTGACGTCGCCCTGGCCGGGGTAGCGAAGGTGGTGGAGGCGGTGCCCGGCGTTGATGGCCAGCCAGCGTTCGAGCGGGCCACTGATGTAGTCGATGTTGGCGTGTTGCACGAGGAGCTGGATGGCGACGCAGCCGGCGACCGCGACGGCGACGGGTTGGGGGATGCCGATGAGGAGGAGCGGGGCGACGCCGGCGGTCATCTCGATGGCTTGGTGGATCGGGTGCTTCATGAGCCCGTTGAGTCCGTAGAAGCGCGTCACGCTGTGATGGACGGCATGGAAACGCCACAGTCCACCGAAGCGGTGGCTGGCGGCGTGGGCGAAGGTGATGCCGGCGTCGAGCACCAACACCGCACCGAGGACTTGAACGACGAAGGGCAGGTCGCTCGGCCACAGGTCGGCGAGCGTGAGCGTGCTGGCGAGCAGCGGGAGCAGCGCAACGCTGGC
>JAGQSL010000062.1 GCA_020439525.1 Acidimicrobiales bacterium
TCCTCGGCGTTCAGGTGGTAGAGGTTCCCGAAGAACTCGTCGAAGCCGTGGCGGGTGGGCAGGAACTCGTCGCGGTCGCCCAGGTGGTTCTTGCCGAACTGGCCGGTGCGGTAGCCCTGCTCCTTGAGCGCGGTGGCGATCGTGGGGTCCTCGGCGCGCAGGCCGATGTCGGCGCCGGGCATGCCGACCTTCGTGAGACCGGTGCGGTACGGGTTCTGGCCGGTGATGAACGCCGCCCGACCAGCCGTGCAGCTCTGCTCGCCGTAGTAGTCGGTGAAGCGCACGCCCTCGTCGGCGATGCGGTCGATGTTGGGCGTCCGGTAGCCCATGAGGCCGTCCGAGTAGCAGCTCAGGTTCGAGATGCCGATGTCGTCGCCCCAGATGATCAGGATGTTCGGCTTCTTGTCGGTCACGGGTGCCCTCCGGGGGTCGTGGCGGCGGGGGCCGCCGGGGGTGATGTTCGCGCGGTGGGGCGCGGGGCGCGGCCGGCAGCGGGGCCGGTCACGGGGTGGTCCGCCCGAGCTCGATCGGGTCGGCGAACACGGTGGTCCAGTCGTCGCGCATGCTGACGGTGGTCCAGCCCGAGCGGGTGGCGACGTCGGCCAAGGGCTCGGCGTCGGCGATGGTGCCGGCCACGCTCTCGTAGGCGATCTCGCGCTCGTCGTCGTCGTGGACCACGAGGAGGGCGAGCCCGGGCGAGGCGCCCGCCGCCACGTCGAGCATCTCGCGGTCGCCCACCGAGTTGCCCGCGGCGAGCAGCGGGCTGCGCCCGAGGTGGCGCGCCATGGCCTCGACCTTGGCGGCGCCCTCGTTGGCCGGTCCGTCGAGCTCGGCCGTGCGGCGCAGCACCGGGCGTCCGGCCTCGCGCTCGTAGCGGTAGCGGATCATGGTGCCCACCACCCGCTCGGGGGGCACGCCGTAGAGGTCGTCGCTGATCGCCCGCACGAACTCGGTGCCGCCGCCCGTGACGATGCACACCGTCACGTCGCGAGCGCGCAGGGCGTCGAGCAGTTCGAGCATCGGCCGGTAGACCAGCCCGGTGGTGGGCCGACCGAGCAGCGGATGGGTGGCTCGGGCCACGAACTCGCGCGTCCGGGCCGTGAACTCGGCGGCCTCCATGCCGTCGAACAGCTCGGCGAGGGCGCCGGCGACGCGCGGCAGGCCGATCTCGGCGATGGCCGCCCCGTCGCCGTCGAGCACGGCGCGCAGCTCGGGTCGCTCGCCGAGCGCCGGGTCGTCGGCCGCGGCGCGGCCCAGGGCGTCGGCGAAAAAGTCGTACTGGACGTAGGTCGGGCGCTCGCACCAGAGCGTGCCGTCGTTGTCGAGCACGGCGAGGCGCTGGGCGGGCGCGACCTCCTGCACGGCCTCGAGGAAGGCCTCGATGCGGGTGCGGGTGGTCCCGGGCCTCCAGGAGGCGAGCTCGGGTTCGTTCACGGGGCCTCCGTCCGGCGGTGGGCGAGCACCGCGTCGTGCACGGTGGGGTGGATGCGATCGGCGCCGACGGCGTCGGTGAGCCCGAGCGCGTCGGCGGTGCGCCGGGCCGGGGCGTGGACGTTGGCCAGGGCGAGGGCGATGCCTGCCCGGTCGAGGGCGCGCGCCGTCGTCACCAGGTGCTCGGTGCTGGTGATGTCGAGGGCGTCGCTGCCGTCGAGGTCGAGCACGACCGTGGCGACCGGTGGGTCGGCGGCGCCGGTCGCCTCGGTGATCGCGTCGCAGATGGCCTGGGCGTTGGCGTAGAAGATCGGGGCATCGGGTCGCACCAGGTGGAGGCCGGGCACCGGCGTCGCTGTGGGGTGGCGTCGGTGGTCGAGGTAGGCGGCCGGGTGGTCGGGATCGACGCCCAGCACCGAGACCGCCGGCCGGCTCGCCCGCCCGATCACCAGCACGATCGACACCACGACGCCCAGGATCAGGGCGGGCAGCACATCGAGGACCAGCACGGCGACGAGCGTGGCGGCGGCGAGGCCGAACTCGGCGCGGCTCAACCGGGCGATCCGCCGGAGCTCGCCGACCTTCATGAGGTGGGCCACGGCGTGGAGGATCAGCGCGCCGAGGACGGCCTCGGGGAGCTGCTCGAACAGGCCGGTGAGGGCGATGATCGTGATCAGGGCCAGGCCCGAGGCGAACAGGGTGGACACCTGCGATCGGGCGCCGGCGCCGTCGTTCACCGCCGACTGCGACAGGCTGCCGCCGGCCGCCAGCCCCCCGAGCAGGCCGGAGCCCACGTTGGCGACCCCGAGCGCCACCAGCTCCTGGTCGGGGTCGATCCGGTCGCCGTGGGCCTCGGCGAAGGCGGCGGCCGCGCCCAGGGCCTCGCTGTAGATGACGAGCATCATGCCGATCGCGCTCGGCAGGAGGATCCACAGGTCGGCGAGGCTGGCGCGGGGCAGCGAGGGCGAGGGGAGCCCCCCGGGGATGGCCCCCACGACGGCCACGCCGCGACCCTCGAGGTCGAGGAGCGTGCTGGTGCCGATCGCGGCCACGAGCACCACCAGGCCGGCGGGCACGCGCGGGGCGCGCTCGCCGAGCACGAACAGGAGGGCCAGGGCCCCGAGCCCGACCACCAGCGTCGCCGGGTCGAGGTCGCCGAGGTGGCGCAGCACGTGGGCGAGCTGCTCGACGCTGTTGCCCTCGCCGCCCTCGATGCCGAGCACCTTGGGCAGCTGGCGCACGGCCACGAAGAGGGCCAGGCCGAACACGAAGCCGGTCATCACCGGGCGCGAGAGGAAGCTGGCGAGGAACCCGAGCTTGGCGGCGCCGGCGACGAGGAAGACCAGGCCGGTCAGCACGATCACCGCGGCGGCGAGCGTCGCCGCCTCGCCCGCGTCGCCCGGGTGCAGCTCGTGCACCGCCGCGTACACGAGCACCGCCGAGGCCGACGTGCCGGCCACCACGAGCTGCCGGCTGGTGCCGAGCACGGCGTAGGCCACCAGCGAGGCGAGCAGCGTGTACAGGCCAGCCTGGGGCGGGAGCCCGGCGAGGCCGGCGTAGGCGATCATCTCGGGCACGAGCAGGCCCCAGAGGGTGAACCCGGCGAGGAGGTCGGTCCGCAGCCAGGGCCGCTCGTAGGACCGAGCCCAGCCGACGATCGGGAGCCGGGGGCGTGTCGGTGCGACGGCGCTCACCGCGGTGGGGCGGTCGGATCGGTGCCGACCTCGGCGTCGTCGCCCACCACCTCGACGCCCAGCAGGGCGAGCCCGAGGTCGCGCGCCCGGTCGAGGAGGTCGTGGAGCGCGGCCTGGTCGATGCCCGTCGCGAGCACCCGGGTGCGCCCGTCGCCCGCCTCGACGAGGGCGGGCGCGAACGCCGGGTGCAGATCGTGGCCGAGCTCGCCCTCGAGCTCGATCTGGTAGTCGGCGGTGATCACGGGTACCTCCTCCTTCCCGATCCTCCCCGACGCGAGGGGGCCTCGTCCTCACCCCCCGGGGGGTGACCCCGGTCGGGGCGGGCCGGCGCGGCGGTAGCGTCGGAGACCGATGGAGGGCGCATCGCAGGGCGGAGCTGACGCGGGTCGTCGGCGCCCGCCGCGCTTCGCCCCCACCAAGTTCGCCGTCCCCGCCCGGCCCGGAGCCGTCCTCGCTCGTCCGGGCCTCGTCGATCGCCTCGACCGCGTCGCTCCGGGCGCGCTCCGGCTCGTGGTCGGCTCGCCCGGCTCGGGCAAGTCGACGCTCCTGGTCGAGTGGGCGCGCCACCGGGGCGTCGCGCCGGTCGCGTGGCTCGGGCTCGACCGCGCCGACGGCGACCCGGTCCGCTTCTGGCAGGCGGCGATCGCCGCGGTGGCCGCCGTGGCCCCCGGGTTCGGCGAGGAGGCGTTCGATCTCCTCACCCTCGACGGCCGGGTGGAGCAGGACGCCCTCGAGTCGCTGCTGATCGACGCCGACGCCCTGGCGTCGCCGGTCGTGCTGGTGATCGACGACTTCCACCACACGGGCCGCGACGTGGCCGACCAGCTGGCGCACCTGCTCGAGCGGGGGCTCCGGCGCATCGAGGTGGCGCTGGGCAGCCGCCGCGATCCGGGTGGTGGGCTCGGACGGCTCCGCCTCGATGGGCGCCTGGTGGAGGTGCGCGAGGCGGACCTGCGCCTCGACGAGGCCGAGGTCGCCGAGCTCGTCGGCCTACTCGATGGCTCGCTGGGCCTCGCGGCCACCGACGTCGCCGTGCTCCACCGTCGCACCGAGGGCTGGGCGGCGGGCATCCGGCTCGCCGTCGCCACCATGGAGGTCGAGGGGGCCGGTTTCCTCGATCGGTTCGCCGGGACGAACCAGGCGCTCGCCCCGTACCTGTCGGCCGAGCTGCTCGACGCCCAGCCGGCCGAGATCCGCCGCTTCCTGCTCGACACGTGCATCGTGGACGAGCTGTCGCCGGCGCTCGCGGCTGAGCTGACGGGCGGGTCGCCGGTGACGCTCGCCGATCTGGAGGCCCGGCACGTGCTGCTGGTCCGCACCGACGACGCGGGGACCACCTACCGGTACCACCACCTCTTCGCCGAGCTGCTCCGTCACCGCCTGGGCGTCGAGGCGCCCGACCGGCAGATCGTGCTCCACGAGCGGGCGGCCACGTGGTTCGAGCGCGAGGGCGATCCGGTCGCCGCCTTCCGCCACGCCTGGCGGGCGGGGCGGCGACGGGCGGCGATCGACCTCGTCGACGGCTCGGTCCTGGCCGAGTACTTCGCCGGCCGGCCCCACTCGGTGGCCGAGGCGGCGGCGTCGCTCACCGACGCCGACCTGCGCGCTGCGGGCAGCGCGGCCGCCTCGGTGGCGGTCGCCTTGGCGGTCGAGGGGGCGATCGCCGAGGCGGCGGCGCTGGGCGAGCGGGTGGAGAGGGTGGCCGGTCGCGAGCTGGATCCCGCAGGACGGCTCCGGCTGCTGACGGCGCGCGAGGTGGTGGCCCTCGTGCTCGGCGATGCCGAGGGCGCCCTGGCCCTCGCCGGTCGGGTCGACGGGCTGGTCGACGCCGCGCCCCACCTGGCCGACGAGGACGCCGAGTGGATCGCCCTCGCTCGGCTCACCCGGGTGCGCGCTCGGGTGTGGGTCGACGACCTCGTCGGCCTCGACCGGCAGCACACCCAACCCCCGCGCGTGGTCTCGCCCCTCACCCACGCCGACCACCTCGCCGCCATGGCGTTCGCCCGGCTGGCCACGGGACGCTTCGCCGACGCGCACGACGCCGCGCAGGCCGCGCTGGCGGTGCTGGACGGGTGGCCCGAGCACGCCGAGGACCTCGGCGCCCTGCCCGAGGCGGTGCTCGGCACGGTGCTCCTGGAGCAGGACCATCGTGACGCCGCCGAGCCCATCTTGCGTCGGGCCCTGGCCCTGACGACTCCACTGCGCCGACCGGCCGCCCTGCTGGCGCTGCTCGGCCTCAGCCGGATCCGCCACGCGGACGGGTCCTTCGATGCGGCGCTCGCCCTGCTCGACGAGGCCGACGCCCTCCTGCGCAGCGCTCCGGCCGGCGGAGCGATGGGCGCGGTCACCTCGGCCCGACGGGCGCGGGTGCTCGCCGCGACCGGACGGCGGACCGAGGCCGAGGCGGTGGTGGACGGGCTCGGCGCCGGAGCCACCTCGACCGTGGTCGCGGCGCACCTCGGCTTCGACCCGCACGCCTGGGAGCGCGTGGAGCCGGCCGATCCCGCCGGCCCGACCTCGCTCGCCGCCCTCGATCGCGAGCTGGCCCGGCTGCGCGGGGCGCTCGCGGCCGGCGACCCGGGAGCGGACGAGATCGCCTCGAGCGCCTTGGACCTCGTCGTGGCCACGGGCGCCCTGCTGCCGGTGGCCGAGGCGGGCGCCGAGGTGCTCGACGCCCTGCGCCAGGAGGCCCGTCGTCGCCCCCGCCGTGCGCTCCTCGAGCGCCTGGCCCGCATCCGCCCGCACGCCGTGGTCGGCGATCGGGCCGAGGTGCGCCTCGTCGAACCGCTGAGCGAGCGTGAGCGCACGGTGCTGCGCTACCTCGATACGGCGATGTCGTACCGGGAGATCGCCGAGGACCTCTACGTGTCGCTCAACACGGTGAAGACCCACGTGAAGAACGTGATCCGCAAGCTCGAGGTGAGCTCGCGCGACGAGGCCGTCGCGCGCGCCCGCGCCCTCGGCTACCTGTAGCGCCGCCGGCGGTCAGGCGGCGGGCGCGCCGGCGCCGATGCGATCGATGGCCACCTGCCAGGCGATCACCCCGGCCACCACCACCACGAGCAGCAGCCAGCTCAGCGAGGCGAACCAGAGCACCAGGGCTGCGGCCACCCACCCGCCGACGCGCAGCGGGTCGCGGTGCCCGGCCACCCAGGCGGCGGTGGTGGGCGCGGTGGCGAGGTCGGTGGCCGCCCCGCGCGCGGCGGCGGCGCCGGTGCCGGCGGTGGTGCGCAGCGAACGCGCCCAGCCGTAGGGGCCGGTGACCGCGATGGCGAGGGCGAGGGCGGCGAGCACCCACAGCACGGTGGCGGCTGCGGCGGTGAGCGGGTCGACGAACGTGGCGATCACCACCCGGGCGGCCTCCCGGTTGAGGTCCTCGACCACCAAGCCCTCGACCTGGGACTGGAGCAGGAAGCACACCCGTCGGATGGCGATGGCGGCGATGGCGGCGGCGCCCAGGAGCTGGAACGCGGTGCGCCGGCGACGAGGCGACAGCCAGAGGGCGCCGCCGGCGGCGAGCGCGGCGAGGATGCCGGTGAGCACGGGCAGGCGGTCGATCCAGCGCACCGCGGTCTGGGCGAGCGAGAGCTTGCCGCCGTCGTAGATGGTGACGGTGCCGAAGTCGTCGTCGAGCTCGACGCCCAGCGCCTCGGCCAGCCGAGCACGGGACGCCTCGGGCACGTCGTCGACCCGGATGGTGGGGAGCCGGACGTCGCGGCCGATCAGGTCGGGCACCTGCTCGGCGATGTCGGCCAGCACGGCGTCGATGAGGGGGATGAGGTCGATCTGCACCTTCTCGTCGTCGGCCACCACCGCCGGCCGATCGCCCTTCAGCGTGGCGATGGCGGCGTCGTGGGCCTTGGTGGCGGCCGCGGTCCAGATCGACTCGAAGCGGTCGGAGGCGAAGAACTCCTCCACCTTCTCGGCCACGAACTCGCGCACCGCGGCCGACAGCGGGATGGCCAGCACCTGGCCCCGCTCGGGGAGGGCCTCGGCGAAGAGCTCCTCGGGCTTCACCGCCTGCATCAGCTGGTCGGTGGCGTAGGCGGCGAGGGCGCGCTGGACGGCCGGGTCGGTGCCGAGGGGGACGACGCGCTCGTTCCACACGTCCTTGTCGAGCGTGTTGCGCTTGAGCCAGATGCCGACGCCCGAGGCCAGGAACGACAGGGCGAAGACGACGACGAGGGTCACGGCGGCGAGGCTGCGGAACCGGCGGTTCCACCTCCCGGCGGGCGCGGCGGGGGTGGGAGCGTCAGCCATCCCCCCATCGTGCTCGCTCGCGGGGTGGACGGGCATCACCCTCGGCCGGGTGAACCCTCGGTCGGGTGCGCTCAGCGGAAGGCGTCGACGAGGAGCGACACCGCGGAGAGGGCGAGGGCGGCGAGCACGGCCCGCTCGAACGTGGGCCCGGCGAGGCGGCTCCGGAGGCGCAGGCCGACTGCCGTGGCCAGGGCCACGGCCACCCCGGCGACCGCCGCGCCCGCGATGCGCTCGCCGGTGAAGCGGCCTTGGGCGCCGAGGACAGCGATCTGGGCCAGCCCGGTGACGCCGAAGATGAGGGTGATCGTGAAGATGTACGTGCGGGCGGCGAGGCGGTAGCCGTGGATCCACGTGGCCACCACCGGGCCCGACACGCCGATCGCGCCCTGCAGCAGCCCCACGGCGAGCCCGACGAAGGGGGCGCCCCGGCGGGCCGTGCGCTCCGCCCAGCGCAGGTGGGGGTCGCGCAGGAAGCGGACGATGAACACCACGATCGTGGCCGCCAGCAGCACGAGCAGCGGTTCCTCGGGCAGCTCCACGAGGGCGATCGTCCCGACGATGGCGCCGACGATGCCGAAGCCGATCAGCAGGTCGAGGTCGCGAGCCTCGTGGCGAGCCTCCCGGGCCTCCCAGCAGAGGAAGGCGTTGGCCGCGAAGTTGGGCACCGCCACCATCACCACCGCGTCCTCCACGCCGATGGCGAGCGAGATGAACGGGATGGCGATCACCGGGTACCCGAGGCCGGTGACCGCCTTGACCAGGGCGCCGGCGAACGACGCCACCACGATCACGGCCACCTGCGACGACGTCACGCCACCGACCCTACGGAGCGATGGCCGGGCGCGGCCCCATCCGCCGAGCGCCGCCTCGTCGGGCGGGCGTCACCGGGTCGGGCGACGTCGGGGTCGGGTGGGCGTCGCGGCGTCGGCCGGGCGTCACCGGGTCGGGCGACGTCGGGTCACGCGGCGTCGGGGCCGAGGTCGCGCCGGTCGTGCCAGCGGGCGCAGCGCACGCACCAGAACTGGCTCGGCGGGCGGCGCACCGGCTCCTCCCACCGCGGTGGGGCGGAGGCCGGGCGGAGGGCGGCGGGGCGGGGCAGGTCGATGACGGTCACGGTGGGCTCCTCGGCGGGGCGGTCCGTGGACGCTGGCATCGTGCGCCCCGTCCCTTGGAGGCCGCGTGGAGCCGCCTGGAAGCCCCCGAAGCCCACGAACTGACCGCGATCTCGGTCGGCGGGCCGACGGAGATCGCGGGAGGTTCCCGGCGCGGGCGGCCGTGGGAAGATGGGGCCAGCGGAAGGAGGGGCGATGGACGCACCGAAGATCACCCTGGTGGGGGCCGGCGGCATGTCGTTCGGGCCGGCGATGGTGAACGACGTCGTGCACACCAAGCGCCTGCGCGGCGCTCGCCTGGTGCTCCACGACCTCGACGAGGCCCGGCTCCAGCGCGCCTACGCCTTCGCCTCCAAGCTCAACGCGGCGGCGGGCGCCCCCATCCGCCTCGACTTCTCCACCGACCCGGCCGCCGCCCTCGACGGGGCCGACTACGTGCTCAGCAGCGCCGAGGTCCGACGCTTCGAGAGCTGGCGGCAGGACTTCGAGATCCCGAACCGACACGGCGCCACCCAGATCACCGGGGAGAACGGCGGGCCGGGTGCGGTGTTCCACTCGCTGCGCTCGATCGCCAACACGCTGTCGATCTGCCGGTCGATCGAAGCCCACGCGCCCGACGCGCTGCTCATCAACCTGTCGAACCCGATGAGCCGGGTCACCCTCGCCATCAACCGGGCCACCCGGCTCCGCAACGTGGGCATGTGCCACGAGATGCCGATGGGCCTCAACCGCATCTGCCGGCGCCTGCGCATCCCCCGCGAGCACGTGGCGGCCAAGGCCTCGGGCATCAACCACTTCACCTTCTTCACCGAGATGACCGACACCCGCACCGGTGAGGACCTGCTCCCTCGGGTGCGCGAGTTCTACACGGGCCGGTTCCACCAGTACTCCGAGCGGGTGCAGCGGGCGGCCCGGACGATCGATCGCACGCTGCCGGGCGCCGGGGTCCTCGAGTTCAACTACATGCCGCTCGTCGCCCAGCTCGTGCGCGAGCACGGGCTGGTGGCGTGCTCGGTCGACAGCCACATCGGGGAGTACCTGCCCTTCGCCACCGAGGCCGCCGACTTCGTCCCGGTGCCGATCGACTTCCACGAGCCGGTGTCGCTCATGGCCGAGCGGGCGGCGCAGTGGGCGGCCACCACCAAGGTGCCGCTGCCGCTGCAGGCGATGGGCCACTCCAGCGAGGAGGTGGTGCCGATCATCGCCGCCGAGTGGACGAACGATCCGACCTGGATCATGGCGGTGAACGTGCCGAACCGGGGCAACCTGCCCGACGTCGCCGACGGCCACATCGTGGAGGTGGGGGCGATGGTCGACGGCGAGGGCATCCACGCCGACGAGATGCCCGCGGTGGGCGAGCCGCTCGCCGGGTGGATCGCGGTGCAGACCGAGCTGCAGGACCTGGTGGTGCGCGCCGCCATCGAGGGCGACGCCGAGCTGGCCTGGCAGGCCTTCCGCGACGACCCCAACGCGCCCCCGATCGAGGCCGAGGCCCGCACGGCCTTCGACGAGCTCCGCCGCCTGCAGTCCGACCTCCTCCCCATCTGACCGTTCGGCCGGTTTCGCGGGAGGATCTGCGCCGTGACCGATCGCGCCCGGCTCGTCTCGCTGCTCGACGGCGTCCTCCTCGTCGGCTGATCAGGAGCGGCGGAAGCGGCGGCGACGAGGGGGATCGGGCGGGACGTCCTGCTGCTCGGGTCGGACGTAGAAGGGTGGCACCGATGACAGGGCGTGGTGGGGCTCGTCGGGCGAGGCCACGATGACCTCGAACGGCTGGCCATCCGTGAGCTCGCCGATCGACAGGGTGCCGAAGCCGTCCATCGCTGCGTCGCGGTCGGTGGCGACGATCACGACGAGGAAGGCCTGGTGCCCGTCGGGATGGGCGATCCACCCGAGGTGGGCGGCGCTCACGGCGGGCCGCTGCACGAGGTAGCGGGCGAGGACCTCGGGCAGCGCGGGCGGGACATGAGCGGGGACGCCGACCTGCACCTGCTCGCCGGCGCGCAGCACGTGGGCGTCGAGGCCGATCTCGGTGCCGGCCAGCAGCGAGGCCACCTCGTCGGGCAGGTAGACCTTGCCGTAGGGCGCATCGGGGTTGAGGACGAGGCGGGCGCCCTGGGTCATCTCGAACAGGGCCCGGCACGGCATGCGGAGGTACTGCGGGTCGGTCTCCGGGCGCACCGACACGGTGTGGCGCAGGGCGTCCTCCGACGTGAAGAACGGGGTGATCGGTCCCTCGGCGTCGTGGAGGAAGAGGATGTTGGCCTTGGCGCCGGGGGCGGCGGTGCCGTCGACCGGCGGCGGATCGATCGAGCCCAGCACGAAGACGTGGCTGTCGAGCAGGGCGCGGGCGAACGCCGGCCGCTCCGCGGGATCGTGGGCCGCCGCCATCAGGAGCCGCTCGAGGTCGTTGGTCGCCCGGTGATCGCTCAGGCCCCCGATGGTAGGGCCGCCCTCGGGCGAACTGCGGTGGGGGCGCGTGCGCGGGGCGGTCGGTCGGCCGGCCCACGGGTTCGTGAGCAGGTTCCGCGCTGGTGGCGCGTGAGGTGCTCACCGAGCGGTGGGATGCGCGGGGTGCGCGGGATGCGATCAGGGTTGGTGAGCAGTTTCCGCGCTGGTGGCGCGTGAGGGGCACATCGCCGTCGGGTCCCGGAACGGCGAAGGCCCCGGTCGTTCTGACCAGGGCCTTCGAGCGGAGCGGGTGAGGAGAATCGAACTCCCGTATTCAGCTTGGGAAGCTGATGTTCTGCCATTGAACTACACCCGC
>JAGQSL010000063.1 GCA_020439525.1 Acidimicrobiales bacterium
TCGGTCGCCCCCGACGGCACCTGCGTCTCCTGCGGCCGCTTCATCGCCGAGCCCGAGGACGAAGAAGAGGAGCGCGGCAAGGCGCCGTGGCACTTCTGGCTGCTCGTCGCCGCCCTCGTCGCCTACCTCGGTTGGCGCCTCGTCCAGGTCGTGATCTGGCTGGTCACGGGCGACTGGCCGGGCTGAGGGCGTCGGCGGGTTCCAGCTTCCGAGCGCCCGCACCCAGCCGCTAGGGTGATCCACCCCGACGGGCTGTAGCGCAGTTTGGTTAGCGCACTTGACTGGGGGTCAAGGGGTCGGAGGTTCAAATCCTCTCAGCCCGACCACGTGGAATGCAGGTGAGAGGCCCCTCCGGGGGCCTCTTTCCATTTCGCCGGTCCCTGCAGGGACCACGCCGGGACCACCGGCCCCGTTGTCAGGAGCAGGTGCCGGCCGCGCCGATCTCCGTGCGGTCGAGTGCCGCCATGCCGACGCTCGTCGGGCCGTTGAAGACCACGATCCCGTCGGGCGCTACCTCGCCCTGCAGGGGCTGCTCGGCGGAGAACCCCGGTGGCGTGCTCCCGATCTCGAACGAGGTGAGGTCGACCCCGGGGGTAGCAAGGACCTCCCAGATGGTGGCGGTCAGATCCTGGCCCACGAGGGCGATGCGCTCGACTCGCCCGAAGGTCGAGGGCACGGTTCCTCGGACGGATCGTCCCTCGCGTTCGAGGCAGACCGGCACGGCGTCCGAGAAGTCGAACCCGACCACGGGGTCCGTCGTGGACGTACGAGCGCGAGGCCGTGGCGACTGGTCACCGAGGCCGGAACGGACCGCGGCGACGAACAGCGCCGTACCGGAGAACAGGAGGACGAGCGTCGCTTGGCTCGCTCGGGTTCGGAGGTGCGCTCGTCGAGTGCGCCGGGCGTGATCACGGTTCGCCTGCGCCATCGCCTCCTGCAGATCGTCCGGACGATCGATCCGCTCAGGCATGGCGTGACGCTCGTGATCCATCGGTGCGAGGGCCCGGCGCCTGCCGAGGTCGGGTCCGGCCTCGGTCGAGCGCCGCCGATAGCATTGGCGGGGTGGATGCCACCTTCGCGCTCGCCCTCGTCGTCGCGGCCACCGCCGCGGTGCGAGGGGTGTGGTCGCCCTGCGGCCTGTCGATGCTGTCGTCGATCACGCCCATGACCGAAGCCGGCCGTGGCCACCGCTTCTCGTGGACGGCCTCGTGGTTCACGCTCGGCGGCGCCGTGGGCGGCCTGTCCACCGGCGCTGTCGCCGCGCTGGGCGCAGGAGCCGTCGCCGCGCTCGATCTCGCCGACACCACCCGTTGGGCGCTCGCCGCGGCGATCGCCATCGTCACCGTGGCCATCGACCTCGGCGTGGGCGGCATCTCGCTGCCGATCTTCAAGCGCCAGGTGAACGATGCCTGGCTGCGCCGGTACCGAGCGTGGGTCTACGGCGCCGGGTTCGGCTGGCAGATCGGCACCGGCGTCGCCACCTACATCATGACGGCCGGCGTGTTCCTGACGATCGGCCTCGGGGTCCTGACCGGCTCGCCCCTGGCGGCACTGGCCATCGGAGGCTTCTTCGGCCTCGTTAGGGGGAGCGCGGTGTGGATCGGTCGGCCGGCCACCACGCCTGCCGCCCTGGGCGAGGTCCACGACCGCCTCGATCGGCTGGCCCCAGCGTCACGAGCGGCGGCCGCCGGCGCCCAGGCGCTGGCCGCCGTGGTCCTCGCCGCGCTCGGCCTCGGCGCGGCCGCCGCGGCGCTGGTCGCCGTGGCCATCGGGGTGGCGGTGCTCGCCCCACGCCTGGGGCGACGCCGCGCCCTGCCCGCCTGACCGAGGTCGGACACGGCGGTAGCGTCGGCGCCATGTGCGGCCGGTTCGTGTCCTCGTCGACGCCCGACGAGATCGCGCAGTACTTCGACGCCGAGCCACCGGCCGAAGCGGCCATCGAGCCGTCGTGGAACGTGGCCCCCACCCGCGACGTCTACGTCGTGATGGAGGACGGTGGCATCCGCAAGGTGGCGGTGCACCACTGGGGCCTGGTGCCCTTCTGGGCCAAGAGCCCGGCCATCGGGTCGAAGATGATCAATGCTCGAGCCGAGGGGCTCGCCGAGAAGGGGGCCTACAAGCACGCCTTCCGGAAGCGCCGGTGCATCGTCCCGGCCGACGCCTTCTACGAGTGGCGGAAGGTCCCCGGCCAGAAGGCGAAGCAGCCCTACGCCATCGAGCGGCGCGACGGCGAGCCGATCGCCTTCGCCGGGCTGTGGGAGCAGTGGCGCGGGGGTGACGACGAGGGGGGCGCCCTCCGGTCGACCACGATCATCACCACCGATCCCAACGGTCTCATGGCCACCATCCACGACCGCATGCCCGTGATCCTCCCGCCCGCTGCGTGGGAGGCCTGGCTGGATCCCGCCAACGACGACCTGGAGGCCCTCGGCAAGCTGCTGGTGCCGGCGCCCGAGGAGCTGCTCGTGCTGCGGCCGGTGTCCACGGAGGTCAACAACGTCCGCAACGATGGAGCCCAGCTCCTCGACGAGGTCGACCTGCCGCCGGAGCAGGGGTCGCTCGACGCGTGACCGCACCCGCACGGGGCCCGGGCCTGCGCCGGCGGTGGGACCGGTTCGTCCTGCGCACCGAGGGACGCCTCGACGGCGACACCGCCGATCGGATGTTGCCGTGGACCCTCGCCCTGGTCCTCTTCGTCGCCCTCACCGCGATGAGCGCGGCGACCGTGCGCTCGCTCGACGGCGGCTCGGGCCTCGGGCCGTGGATCCAGGCGGCGTGGCGACGGGAGCACGGCATGGCCGGTCGGCCCGTCGGCGGGCTCGATCCCGCCTCGGGCTCGTGGTCGCTCGGCTCCGAGCCGATCCTGCTCGTCGCCAGGTGGTTGCCGGTCGAGGCCGTGTTCACCGTGTTCCAGGCGTTCGTGATCGCCGTGGCCGTCGTACCCCTCTGGCGGCTGGCTCGCCGTGAGGCGCACCTGCGGGTGGGGGCGACGGCGGTGGTGGTCATCGCCTACGCCCTCGCACCGGCGCTGCACCGCACGAACCTGAGCGCCTTCCACCCCGAGGCGATGGCGCTGCCGGCCCTGATGGCCGCCTACCTCCGTGCCCGCCAGGAGCAGTGGGTCCGCTACGCCCTGTTGGCCGGGATCGTGCTCATCGCCCGCGGCGACCTCGGTCTCACGGTGGCGGCCCTCGGCCTGCTCGTGGTCCTCGCTGGGCACCGCCGGGCCGGCGCCATCACCTCGGTCGTCGGGATCGCCTGGACGGCGGTCGCGGTCGTGGTCGCCTCACCCGACCTGCCCGACGGGCGGCTGACGCCCGCCGAGGAGTTCGTGGCCCGGGCCACCGGGCCCTTGGCCGTCGTGCCGCGCCTGCTGGCCGACCCGATCCAGCTCGGTCGCCAGCTCTTCGCCGAACCGTCCGTGCTCTTCCTCGTGGTGGTCCTGGCCCCGCTGCTGTTCCTCCCGCTGGTCTCACCACGGCGAGTGGGCGCGGCTGCGCCCGCCATGGCCCTGGCCATGATCGCCGACACGCTCGTGCAGGAGGCCGCGGAGCGCGGCGTGGTCAACCTCTCGCCGGCTGCCGCCCACATCGCGCCTGCCCTCGCCTTCGTCTTCGTCGCCCTCGTGTTCGCCCTCGAGCGCATCGGCGACCTGAGCGTCACGCGGGTGAACGTCGACCGGCGGGTCCTGCTCGCCCTGCTCGCGGGGGCGACGCTCCTGTTCCTCACGGAGTCGCCCAGCTCGCCCTACGAGGCGCCCTGGGGGTGGGGCTCCCGCGACGCCGTCGACGGCGCCCGGCTCGAGGCCGCGGACCTGGTCGACGACGCCGAGGCGGTGGCCACGTCGCCCTCGGTGACCGCCCAGGTCGCGGCGCGCGCCCAGCTGATCGAGCTCCCGCCGGCCCCGGCCGACCTCGACGCGCCGCTGCTCGACGGCCTCGCCGACCGGGTCGACGTCGTGCTGCTCGACACGACCGGTGACGACCCGCTCACGCGACGTCCGTTCTGGACGGGGTCCGACGTGCGACGGGTGGTCCGCCGGCTGGAGCGATCCGGCTTCGTGTCGGTGTACGACGCGCAGGGCATCCACCTGCTGCGCGTCGATCCTCAGGCGGTGGCCGCCTCGGAGTGACCCGCATCACGCAGCGCGGCGCGCAGGGCCTCGGCTGCGGCGTCGAGCGCCTCGGGAGCGACGCCGGCGTCGGCTCGGCGGAAGTCGAGGTCGGCCTCGGTCTCGATCGGGATGACGTGCACGTGGGTGTGGGGCACCTCGAGGCCAGCGACGATCACGCCGATGCGCGACGGCGAGAAGGCCGCCATCTGCGCAGCGCCGAGCCGGCGCGCCACCACCATGAGGTGCGCCGCGGTGTCGTCGTCGAGGTCGATCCAGTGATCGACCTCGACGCGCGGCACCACCAGCACGTGGCCGGCGGCGATGGGGGCGATGGTGAGGAACGCGACGCAGCGGTCGTCGCGCCAGACGAAGCGCCCGGGGATCTCGCCGTCGATGATGCGGGTGAAGAGGGTCGCCATGGCTCCGATCCTAGGGAGGGCGCGAACGGGCGTCCCCGGAGGGTGGCGTGGCCCATCGGTAGGATCCGAGCCGTGACCGCGAGCGACGTCCCGGTCGCCGCTGCCCCCGAGGCGGCGGCGGACGGCGAGGACCGGATCCTCACCATCCCCAACCTGATCTCGCTGGTGCGCCTGTCGTGCCTGCCGCTCTTCCTCTACCTCCTCTTCGGTCGAGAGGATCGGGCGGCCGCCGCATGGCTGCTCGCCGCCCTCGGCGCCACCGACTGGATCGACGGCTACATCGCCCGCCACTTCGACCAGGTGTCGAGCCTCGGCAAGATCCTCGATCCGGTCGCCGACCGGCTGCTCTTCTTCGTCGGCGTCGGAGGGATCCTCGTCGACGGGAGCGTGCCGGTGTGGTTCGCCGTCGCCGTGCTCGTGCGCGAGTTCGTCGTCGGCGCCACGACCGTGGTGCTCGCCCTGCTCGGCGCCCGTCGCGTCGATGTGACCTGGTTCGGCAAGGCCGGCACGTTCGCCCTCATGTTCGCGTTCCCCCTGTTCCTGGCGGGGGAGTCCGACCTCAGCTGGGCCGACCAGGCGCATGTGGCGGCCTGGGTGTTCGGCATCCCGGGCCTGGTGCTGAGCTACATCGCCTGGGCCCTCTACGCGCCGCTCGGGCTGGCCGCGCTGCGGGCCGGACGGGCCGACCGAGCCGCCGCCGCGGGGTGAGGGGCCGTTGGGCCCTGGCCGAACTGGGTAGGTTCGGACCATGAAGGCCGTGATCATGGCAGGCGGCGAGGGAACCCGCCTGCGACCCCTGACGTCCAACTGCCCGAAGCCGATGCTGCCCCTGGCGAACCGGCCGATGATGGAACACATCGTCGGCCTGCTGAAGGAGCACGGCATCGACGAGATCGTCGTGACGGTGGCGTTCCTCGCCAACCAGATCCGCACCTACTTCGGCGACGGATCCGAGTTCGGCGTGAAGATGGTGTACGCCACCGAGGACCAGCCGCTCGGCACCGCCGGCTCGGTGCGCAACGCCATGGACGTCCTCGACGAGCGCTTCCTCGTCATCTCGGGCGACGTGCTCACCGACATCGACCTCGGCAAGATCCTCGCCTTCCACGAGGAGAAGGGCGCGATGGCCACGATCGGGCTCGTCCACGTGGACAACCCGCTCGAGTTCGGCATCGTCATCACCAAGGAGGACGGCTCGATCGAGCGGTTCCTCGAGAAGCCCACGTGGGGTCAGGTGTTCAGCGACACCATCAACACCGGGATCTTCGTGCTCGAGCCCGAGATCTTCGACTACATCCCCGACGGTCGACCCGTCGACTTCTCCGGCGAGGTGTTCCCGGCGCTGCTGGCCGACGGCCGGGCACTGTACGGCGCCGTCGCCGAGGGCTACTGGGAGGACGTCGGCACCCTCGAGAGCTACGTCTCGGCCCACAAGGACGTCATGGACGGCAAGGTCCAGGTCGACGTGCCCGGCTTCGAGTTCGGCCAGGGCGTGTGGATCGGCGAGGGCGCCGAAGTCCACCCCGACGCCAAGATCGAGGGCTTCGCCATCGTCGGCGAGAACAGCCGCGTCGAGGCCGGCGCCCGCATCGGCGACTACACGGTGCTCGGCGGCAACGTCCGGGTGCGCGGCGACGCCGACCTCGAGCGGTCGGTGGTCCACGACAACGCCTACCTCGCCGAGAACGTGCGGCTCCGCGGTTCGGTCATCGGCCGGGCCAGCGACCTGCGGCGCGGCGCTCGCTGCGACGAGGGCTCGGTGATCGGCGACGAGTGCTTCATCGGCGACGACGCCCACGTCGGTGGCGGGGTGAAGATCTACCCCTTCAAGACCGTTGAGGCCGGCGCCACCATCAACTCATCGATCATCTGGGAGTCCAAGGGCGCCCGCAGCCTCTTCGGCCGCGACGGCGTCTCGGGTCTGGCCAACGTCGACATCAGCCCCGAGCTGGCCGCCCGGGTGGCGATGGCCTTCGCCACCACGCTGCGCAAGGACGCGACCGTCATCACCTCGCGCGACTCGTCGCGCGCCGCCCGCATGCTCAAGCGGGCGTTCATGGCCGGGCTCAACGCGAGCGGCGTCAACGTGCTCGACCTCGAGGTGGCGCCCGTCCCGGTCACGCGCTTCCTCACCCGCCAGCCCGTGGCCGCCGCCGGGGTGACGATCCGGCTGGTCGAGGACGATTCGCAGTCGGTGGTCATCCGGTTCTTCGACCGCGACGGGATCGACATCACCGAGGACGCACAGCGCAAGATCGAGCGGCTCTTCGGCCGCGAGGACTTCCGCCGCGTGCTCGCCTCGGAGATCGGCGACATCGGCTTCCCGCCTCGCGCCCTCGAGCACTACACCGCAGCGCTGGGCGAGACCGTCGACCTCGCCGCGGTGCGCGCTGCGGGCTTCAAGCTGGTGATCGACTACAGCTACGGCGCCACCGCCTTCGTGATGCCCAACGTCTTGTCGAAGCTCGGGGCCGACGTGCTGGGCGTCAACCCGTACGCCTCCACGCGCCAGGCCATCAACCTCGACCGCGACGAGGCGATCGCCCAGGTCAGCGCGCTCGTCAAGGCGTCCGGTGCTCACCTCGGCGCCCTGATCGACCCCGACGGCGAGCACCTCACGCTGGTCGACGACACGGGCCACCCCCTCACCGACGACGAAGCTCGCCTCGCCTACGTGTCGCTCGTCGGCGGCCACCTGGTGGGGGACCGGATCGCCCTCCCGGTGAACGTGAGCAGCGCCGCCGAGGAGCTCGTGGGACGCCACGACGTGCGCGTCCAGCACACCAAGACGTCCACGGCCGCCCTCATGGCGGCGGCGAGCGAGTCGGGCGTCGGCTTCGCGGCGAGCGGCGACGGCGGCTTCATCCTGCCCGGCTTCCTGCCGGCGTTCGACGCCGGCGCTGCGCTCATCAAGCTGCTCGAGCTGCTGGCGTTGGAGGGGACCAGCCTCTCGTCGGTGCGGGAGTCGCTGCCGCGCACCCACCTCGCCCACGAGACGGTCGTGACCCCGTGGGAGCAGAAGGGTCTCGTGATGCGCACGCTGGTCGAGCTGAGCAAGGACCGGCGCCTCGAGCTGATCGACGGCGTGAAGGTGATCCACGAGGACGGCTGGGTGCTCGCCCTGCCCGATCCCGAGGAGCCGGTCACCCACATCTGGGCCGAAGGCCCCGACGCCGCGGCCGCTCGCGCCCTCGCCCAGGAGTACGTGCGCCGCATCCGCCAGACCTTGCGGTGAGGACCCGCAACCTCCACCTCAGCCTGAGGGTCCGGACGGCTCCACCGCGGGCGGGCGTGGGATAGCCTCGGCGCCCATGAACGTCCCCGATGATCTGCAGTACTCGTCCGACCACGAATGGGTCCGGATCGACGGCAACCGGGTGATCGTCGGGATCACCGACTACGCCCAGGACGCGCTCGGCGACGTGGTCTACGTGCAGGTCCCGGACCAGGGCGCCGCCGTCGCCGCCGGCGCCGGCATCAGCGAGGTCGAGTCCACCAAGTCGGTCTCGGACATCTACGCCCCGGTGGCCGGCACGATCGTCGAGGTCAACGGCGAGCTCGAGGGCGCACCCGAGAAGCTCAACAGCGATCCCTACGGCGACGGCTGGATCTGCGTCATCGAGGTTGCGGATCCGGATGCGATCGACGGCCTGCTCGACGCCGACGGCTACCGCAGCTTGATCGAGGGCTGAGCACCCCGTGACCGGGCCCGACGGCGAGGAGCGGATCGTGGACGACGTGACCTGCCCGGCGTGCGGGCACCTGAACCAGGCGGGCGCCAACTTCTGCTCGTCGTGCGGTCAGCCGCTCGAGCGCCACGAAGATCCGGCCACCATCACCTTCAGCCTCGAGGCCGAGAGCGGCGAGGAGCTGACGATCGACCTCGGCAGCGTCGGCTCGGGCGGGATGCTGGTGGTCACCCGAGGGCCCAACACCGGCTCGGAGTTCGCTCTCGAGCACGTGATCACCACCGCCGGACGCCATCCGCAGAGCGACATCTTCCTCGACGACGTGACCGTCTCGCGGCGCCACGCCGAGGTGGAGCGCACCGCCTCGGGGGCGGTCGTCGTGCGCGACGTCGGATCGTTGAACGGCACCTACCTCAACCAGCAGCGCATCGAGGGCGACGCGACCATGGCCCACGGCGACGAGCTGCAGATCGGCAAGTTCAAGCTGGTCTACCTGGCGGGGCAGGGGAGCTGACGTGACCGACCACCTCTCGATCGGCGAGGTGCTCTCGCTCCTGCAGGACGAGTTCCCCGACGTCACGATCTCCAAGATCCGCTTCCTCGAGAGCCAGGGGCTGATCGACCCCGAGCGCACGCCGTCGGGCTACCGAAAGTTCTACGAGGCCGACATCGACCGCCTCCGCTGGATCCTGGTGCAGCAGCGCGAGCACTTCCTGCCCCTGAAGGTGATCAAGGACCGCCTGACCGATCCCGACGCGGGGAAGGGGGAGCTCCTGCTCGCCGGCGGAGAACCGCCGCCGGTCGCCACCAGCGCGACCGATGCGGCCGACGGCGTCGCCCCCGCCACCGACGACGCCGTCCAGACCGGCTCGGCCGCAGCGGCGGCCCCGGCGCCGTCGAACGACCCGGCGCCGGCAGGCGCCGATGCGGACGGCGCCGACGACGACGACCGGCCGCCCCCGATCTGGATGGCCGATCTGGCGCGAGCGTCCGCCGAGGCCAAGGCCGGGGCCGCCGCGGCCGAGGCCGCCCGGCCGCTGCACGCCGACCCGGGTCCCACCGAGGTCAGCCTGACCTTCGACGAGCTGGCCATCGCGTCGAGCGTGACGAAGGAGCAGCTCCGCAGCCTCGAGCAGTACGGCCTGCTCGCCGGCCGATCCCTCGGCGACGACGTCTTCTACGACGGCGACGCGCTCCTCGTGGCCACCAAGGCCGCGGGGTTCCTCGCCCGGGGCGTCGAGGCCCGCCACCTCCGCATGTTCAAGGTGGCCGCCGAGCGCGAGGCGGGGTTCCTCGAGCAGCTGACGATGCCGCTGCTCAAGCAGCGCAACCCGCAGGCTCGACGCGACGCCGTGGACCTGGTCGAGGAGCTGTCGTCGCTCGGCCACGACCTCCGGACGGCGCTGCTGCGGGCCAACCTGCGGCGCCACCTCGACCAGGGCTGAGGTGGACGACGCCGGGCCGACGCTGCTGGCGTCGGGCGACGAGCTCGCCGAGCACGCCCACCGGCTGGCGGCCGCGATCGATGCCGACCACCCCGACGGCGTCACCCTCGTCGGCGTGCTGAAGGGATCGGTCGTCTTCCTCGCCGACCTGGCCCGGCTGCTCACGGTGCCGTGCCGGATCGAGGTGCTGGCCGTCGCCCCCTACGACGGCGCCGCCGGCCGCACGCGCGTCGTGAAGGACCTCGACCGAACGGTCGAGGGCGAAGACGTGGTGCTCGTCAGCGGCATCGTGGACACGGGGCTCACCGCCGACTTCCTCCTCCGGCACCTCCGCGAGTCGCGACCCCGGTCGCTGCGGGTGTGCGCCCTGGCCGACAAGCGGGCCCGGCGCATCCTGCCGCTCGGCATCGACTACCGAGCGATCGACGCCCCCGACGCCTTCCTCGTCGGCTACGGCCTCGACTACTCGGGCCGCTACCGCAACCTCGCCGACCTCTGGGTCGCCGACGGCGCCAGCCTCGCCGCTGACCCGGACCGCTACGTCGCCGAGCTCTACGGTCACGTTCGCTGAGCGCCACGGCCCCGTCGGCTCGGGGCCAGCGGACGGTACGATGGTCCCCGTGATCGAGATGGAGCTGGTCGGCGTGCGGGTCGAGATGCCCAGCAGCTCGCCCATCGCGCTTCTCCGCGAGGTGGGCGGTGAGCGCCGGGTGCTGCCGATCTTCATCGGTACGCCCGAGGCCACGGCGATCGCCTTCGCCCTCGAGGAGGTCGTCACGCCGAGGCCGATGACCCACGACCTGCTGCGCAACCTGCTCGACGACCTGGGCGTCAGCCTCGAGCGAGTGTCGGTCACCGAGCTGCGCGACGGGGTCTTCCACGCCGAGCTGCTGCTCCACGGCCACGACGGCACCCACACGGTCACCAGCCGTCCGTCCGACGCCATCGCCCTCGCCGCCCGCACCGGCTCGCCCATCTTCGCCGACGAGGACGTGCTCGCCGAGGCCGGCTACCTCGAGGAGGAGCCCGAGCCCGACGAGGCGCCGCCGGAAGAGGTCGTCGAGCAGTTCCGCGACTTCATCGACTCGGTCAACCCCGAGGACTTCGCGACCTAGGGCGACGGCGCACGCCGAGGTCGAGCCTCGCCGCCGACGGGGTCGCTACGGTGGACCGCACGGGGAGGGCAGGCCCCGGTCGTCTGCTCGGAGGTCCACCCATGGCGAGGTCCCGCTCACGTCTTCGTCGTCGGATGCTCCTGCTGGCGCCCTCCGTGCTGCTCGTCGGGCTCGCCACCACGGCGTGCACCCCCAACGACTGCGACCCCGCGGTCTACGTCCGGGGGGCCGACCTGTCGGGCACCGACCAGACGGGGAAGCGCCTCCACGCCTGCGACCTGTCGCAGCTCGACCTCGCCGACGCCGACTTCACCGACGCCCACCTCTCGAGCGTCGACCTGCGGGGAACCGTGCTCGACGGGGCCGACCTCCAGAACGTGAACCTGGGGGCCGCCGACCTGCGGGGTGCATCGATCGAAGGCACCGAGCTCGCCGGCGCCACCCTCGCGCTCACCCGGTCCGGTCCGACGACGGGTACCCCGGCCTCGCTGCCGGTGGGCTGGCAGGACGTCGGCGGCTACCTCCTGGGCCCGTTCGCCCAGGTCGAGGAGGCGGGCGACGCCCTCGTCGGCGCCCCCCTCGGAGGCAGCGACCTGACCGGCGCCGTCATCGCCGACAGCGACCTCCACGGCGCATCGTTCGTGGGCGCCCGCCTCGTCAGCGCACGGCTCTACCTGGCCGACCTCTCCGGCGCCGACCTCCGCGACGCCGAGATCGCCGACCTCGACCTCGAGGGGACGGTGCTCGACGGTGCCGACCTGACGGGCGCGACGGGGATGCCCCGCCACGCCGACCAGGCGTCGTTCGCGTCGACCACGTGCCCGACGGGGGTGAGCACCGACCTGGCGCCCGCCTGCGATGGCCAGTGGCTCGGGTGACGTCGGTGATCGGGCTTTGACCCCGCGCGCGAGGTTCCGTAGGGTGACAGGGTCGTAACTTCACCGATGTCGTCCGGGCGGCGCCATCGGCGCACCCGAGGTAGGTGGGATGGCTCAGCACTACAGCGGCAAGAAGGCCGCCGAGATCGTCGGCATCAGCTACCGCCAGCTCGACTACTGGGCTCGCACGGACCT
>JAGQSL010000444.1 GCA_020439525.1 Acidimicrobiales bacterium
CCACCTGGTTCGAGTCGACCACCACGGTGACGGGCGCGAGCGGCTCACCGGCCTTCAGGCGGGCGATCTCGGCGCGCAGCGCGTCGGCCGCATCGGTGCCGTACCGCACCCATCGTCCGCTCGCCGTGGCCATGGTCGGGACCCTAGCGAGGGGGTCTGACAGCGAGCTCCCGGTGCTCGGCGGCGAGCTCGAGGGCGAGGCGGGCGGCCGCGCCCGGCTCGCTCGACGGGAACCCCTCGGCTTGGTGCCACCCGCCGCGGTGCAGGGCGAGGTGGCGCTGGACGTGCCGGTGGGGACCGTCGGGGTGCACGCGGGTGGCGACCGCGAGCGCGGCGGGCCCGTCGCCCACCACGAGGTCGACCACCCACGTCCCGACCCGGTACCCGAGCTGCACCTCGAGGCCCTGGTCGGCCACGAGCGAGCCGAGCTGGGCGGTCCAGGCGTCGGCGGGGCCGAGGTCGGGGAGCGGGTGCGGCGGGCGCTCGGCCCACCGCAGGTAGTCGGCGAGCGGCCCGAGCGGCACGTCCTCCACCGAGGCGAGCACGACCATCCGCTTGCGGGCCCGGGTGATGAGGACGTTGAACAGGTTCGGGTCCTCGAGGAACCGCCGGCTGCGCCCGCCGTCGCCGCTGATGCCGAACGACGCGACCATCGCGTCGCACTCCGAGCCCTGGAACCCGTGCACGGTGGCGACGCGGAGCCGACCGGTGGACCACACGTCGCGGCCGACGGCATCGGCGATGGCGTCGCGCAGAGCGTCGACCTGCGGGCGGTGCGGGCTGATCACGCCGATCGAACCGCTCGTCTCCTCGAGCAGGCGCTGCACCTGGGCGACCGCCTCGTCGACCTCGACCCGGTTGACGCCACCCTGGCGCTCGCCTCCGAGGCGGACGACCTCGATGGCGATGGCGTCGTCGTTGGCGGGGTGCCGGGTGGCGACCTGCAGGCGGCCCTCGTAGAAGCGCTCGGCCGAGAACCCGATCAGGTGGGGCACCGAGCGGAAGTGCTCGTCGAGGAAGGTGACGGGGCTGACCCCTGCCGCCAGGTCGAAGGCGGAGGCCCGGCGCACGTCGAGGCGGTCGGCGATCGGCTCGGCGTCGTTGGCGTGGATGGCCCGCTCGACGGCGGCATCGGCGAGGAACGACACGAAGCGCAGCTGCCGGGGGTCGCCGATGATCACCGCCCGCTTCGCCCGCAGGAGGGCGGCGCTCGCCGACGGCTGGTCGATCATGGACGCCTCGTCGAGGATCACGAGGTCGAAGGCGCCGGCCGTGGCCGGGAGCAGCGCCTCGATCTCGCCGAGCGTCCCGATCCACAGGGGCAGGGCCCGGATCGTGGCCCGCAGGTCGACCCGCTCCAGGTGAGCCTTGCGCCGAGAGCGCCCGGCCCGCAGCGCGGCGGCGAGGGCACCGACGCCGCGCAGCGCGTCGCGGTCCACGCGCTGACGCACCTCGTCGGCCGTCTGCTGGCCGCGGGCGCGCCGCATCGCCTCCTCGGCCTCGACCAGGGCGACCCACCGGGCGTCGGCCACGTGGAGCTCGCGATCGTCGGCGCGCCCGGCGCGCAGCCGCACGTCGGCGGCGGCGATGGCGGCTTCGAGATCGGCCGGGGCGACGTCGTCGGGGGCGCCCACCAGGCGTCGCAGGTCGTCGAGGGCGTTGCGACGGCGACGTCCCGCCCACCAGCCGTCGTCGGGATCGTGGCTCTCGGCCACGAGCTGGTGCGCCTCGGCGACCAGGCGGAGCGCGGTGGCGGGATCGGCATCGAACAGGTGCGGCGCCCGGGCCCGGTGCAGCTCGGCGGTCAGGCGGACGCTCGACCACCGCTGACGAGCGGCCACGTCGGCGAGGTCCGTCGCGACCGCGGCGGCGAGATCGTCGAGCTCGCGCCGGCGCTGCTCCCAGCGGGCGAGGGCCTGCTCGTCGTGGGGCTGGCCCAGCCCGTCGGCCAGCTTGGTGGCGAGCTCGGTCGCCCGCTCCCCGCCGCCGAAGAGGACGGGCGTCGGCCCCGGCACGCGGTCGAGCAGCTCGGCGAGGACGTCGGCCGCCATGGCCGACTGGGTGGCGACGAGCACCGAGGCGCCGTGCGCCACCGCGTCGGACGCGATGGCGACCGCGGTCTAGCTCTTGCCGGTGCCGGGCGGTCCCGAGACCACCACGATCGGTTCGCGCTGGGCCCGGCGCGCCGCCTTCTCCTGGGCGGCGGTGAGCGGCAGGGCGCACCGGAGCGGTTCGGGCGGGGGCGGCGGGCCCGCAGGCGCTCGGCCGGCGGCGGGCGCCGGACCGAGGTACAGCGAGGCGAAGGCGGTGTGCGCCGCCTGCGGGTCGGCCGACCAGGCCGCCAAGGTCTCGCGCGGTCGCAGGAGGTCGGAGCTCCCCTGGGTGAAGCAGCCCCAGCCGAGCACCACCTCGAGGCGGTCCGTCGGCGCGTGGCGAGGATCTCTCGGTGGCTCGATCGTGCGGACCGGGGGCAAGCCCGAGGCCTGCAGCACGTCGTTCGCCCAGCGCAGGAGGGTCGGGAAGCGTCGGATCCAGGCCGGGGTCGGCGCCGCGCCCAGGTCGGGCCCGAAGGTCCGGGGCGCGTGCTCGAGCGCGACGGCGCGGGCGTGGTCCTCGATGAGGGGCCACAGGCTCCACTCGTCGCCGTGGAGCACCCGGTCGGCGCTCGGGCTCGGCTGGAGCGCCGCGGTGGTGGAGATGAGCGGGCGGACGATCGTCCGGGGCTCGCCGCCGACCTCGATGGTCCCGCTCGCCCACATCCAGCCGAGCGAGATGCTCGACACCGCTGGCGTCATGGCGTCGTACCGGGCCAGGCGATCGAGGCCCAGGCCCGGGGGCACCTCGGCAGCCATCGGGTGGTCCTTGGCCTGGTAGGTGGGGAAGAAGACGATGGGGGGGCCGAGGCCGTCCGGCCCGCCGGTGACCATCGCCCGGCGCGGCGATCCGGTGAGCCCGAGCCAGGCCATCTCGGTGGCGCCGGATCCGCTGACGTCGTAGCGGGAGCGCTGGTGCTCGGGGGCGAGGTCGGACAGCACGCGCAAGATGGCGCTGGTCCACCCCGCCCGCTGGTCGCCGGGCCTGCTCACCGTCGCCGTCCGCTCATCGGTCCATCCGCTCGACAGTGTGCTCCCTGCGGCGGGTCGCTCCGACCATCGCCCGTCCGAGGTGCGCTCGGCCCGTTGCTCAGGGCCCCTGAGCTGGGGCTTCGCCCGATCGGCCCACCGCGAATGAGTAGCGATTGCTCAGGTGCCCGGCGGTGGATCGTCGTTGGATGGCGAGCATGGAAGCGAACCACCCCACCACCCCGACGTCGCCCGGCCGACCGAGCCGCCGACGGGGCCCCGCTCGTCGGCGTCCTCCTCGCCTCGTCGCCGGTGCCCTGGCGCTGGCCACCGCCGCCAGCTCGGCGCTGGTGCTCTCGGCACCCTCGTCGCCGGCGGGCGCCGCCGAGTTCTACCTGTCGTTCGTCCCGCGCCTGGCCAGCCGCACCAACGCCGGCGCCGCCGTCCCGGGGTACGTCGACGAGGTGGCGCTCAGCGGCAACGGCCGGTTCCTGGCCTTCGTGACCAAGGCCGCCCTGGTGCCCGAGGACACGAACGGGAAGCGGGACGTGTACGTCCGCGACCGCTGGGCGGCCGTCACCGAGCTGGTCTCGATGACCGATGCCGAGCAGCCGCTGAACGCCGACTCGGTGGCGCCCACCCTCTCGGACGACGGGCGCTACGTCTCGTTCCTCACCGACGCGTCCAACGCCATCGCCGGCGACGACCTCGGCCACGTCGACGCGTTCGTGCGGGATCGCTACGCCGGCACCACGCTGCGAGCCGCCCCCGGCACCGGCGGGGCCCTCCTGAACGCCGGCGTCGTCCTCGCCCAGGTGGCCGGCGGCGGGCGCTACGTCGTCTTCCAGACGTCGGCCAGCAACGCCGTGGCCAACGACACCAACGGCAATCCCGACGCCTTCGTCCGCGACCTGCAGGCGAACACGACCGAGCGGGTGAGCCTGACGGCCGTCGACGGGCAGGCGAGCGGCCTGACCTCGAACCCCACGATCTCCGACGACGGCCGGTACGTGGCCTTCGACCACAACTCGCTGCTCGCCGGTGGCGTGATCGGTACCTACAACGTCTACGTCCGCGACCGCACCGCCGGCACGACGACGCTCGTCAACGTGACGTCCGACGAGACGCTGCCCGACGCCGGCGCCGCGTCGCCGACGATCTCGGGCAACGGCCGCTACGTGGTGTTCACCAGCTCGGCGACGAACCTGGTGCCGGGCGACACCAACCCGAGCGTCGACGCCTTCCTGCGGGACCTCGTGGCCGGCACCACCGAGCGGGTCAGCCTGCCGGACGGGCCCGGCGAGATGGAGGCCGGCGGCGCGTCGGTGCGCCTCGGGGTCGACGACGACGCCTCGCACATCCTGTTCCAGACGATCGGCAAGGCCACGGCGGGGTCCGACGCCGGCAACGATCCCGACATCTTCCTGCGGGTCCGATCGAGCGGCCGCACCTCGCGCATCACGACGAGCTCGCTCGTCCCCGACCCGGCAGCGAACACGTTCTTCGCGGCGATCGACGACACGGGCAGCAGCGTCGCCTTCCGCATCACGCCGAAGATGACATCGGACGCGGCGTTCGACCAGGCCTACGTGGTGGGTGGCGTGACGACGGGGGTCTTCCCCTCGCTCGACCAGCAGACCGACCAGCTCTACGTCGACTTCCTCGGCCGCAGCGCCACGTCGGCCGAGAAGGCGGCGTGGAGCACGAAGGTGACCACGGGCGCGGCCGACACGGCGACGCTCGCCGCCCAGCTCGCCGCCGACCCGGCCTACACGGCTTCCCGGGCGCCGCTGATCCGCCTCTACTGGGCGTTCTTCCTGCGCCGGCCCGATCCCTCCGGGCTCACCTACTGGTTGGGCCGCTACCAGGCCGGCCAGTCGCTGACGAAGATCGCCCAGAGCTTCGCCTCCTCCAGCGAGTTCAAGAACCGGTACGGCAACGTGAGCAACAACGCCTACGTGAAGCTGGTGTACCAGAACGTGTTTGAGCGCCAGCCCGACGCCGGGGGCCTGGCCTACTGGACGGGCAAGCTCGATCGGAAGGAGATCTCCCGGGGCGCGGTGATCGTGCAGTTCTCGGAGTCGAGCGAGGGCAAGCGCCGCCTGGCCGGGCCGACGACCATCACGCTGATGACGCTGGCCATGCTGCGCAAGGTGCCCGACGCCGCCACCTGGAACCTGCTCTACCCGGCGGTCGACGCCGGCGAGAAGCAGGCAGGCTGGATCGGTCGCCAGCTGCTGGCGTCGGCCGCCTACGACGCCCGCTTCCCCTGAGCCGGTGACGACCGGCGCCCGGCGACGGGCGCGCGGATCTGACGATCCCGGGGCCATCGGTTCGCTTCCCGGCCCCGGGATCGTCGGTACCTCGACGCTCATGCCGCGGGCGGCCCGTGGCGGGGCGGGTGCCCGTGCGCCGGGTGGCGGTGCGGGTGGGCGTGGGGCCCGAAGACGGCTCGCCCCCTCGTCGGGAGCGGCTCGGCATCGGCGGCGGCTTCGGCGGCGCGGCGGTCGGCCTCCTGGCGGCGCCGCTCGCGCTCGGCCACCCTCGCCGCCCGCTCCCGTGGGGTGAGGAACCGGAGCTCGCCGGGGCGTCGGGGCGGTGGGCTGGGCGGCGCCGGCGGTGGGTCGTCGAGGTCGATCGCCCGGCCGTGCGGGGTGACGGCGACCAGTTGGCCCGATGGATTGGTGAGGTAGAGGCGGCCATCGGTGGCCCGCCAGAGCGTCCACCCACCCTCGTGGACGAGGTGGTGGTGGT
>JAGQSL010000064.1 GCA_020439525.1 Acidimicrobiales bacterium
TGGGCTTCTGCCTGTTCAACAACGTGGCCGTGGCCGCCGCCGCGCTGCGCGACCGGGGCGAGCGGGTGGCGATCGTCGACTACGACGCCCACCACGGGAACGGGACCCAGGACCTGTTCTGGAGCGACCCCGACGTCTTCTACGTGTCGATGCACGAGTGGCCGCAGTACCCCGGCACGGGCGGCATCCACGAGGTCGGCGGCGGCGCGGGGCGTGGCACCACGCTCAACCTCCCGTTCCCGAGCTTCGCCACCGGCGACGTGTACCGCCGGGCCCTCGACGAGGTGGTGCTCCCGGCGCTCGCCGCCTTCGCACCCACCTGGCTGCTGATCTCGGCGGGCTTCGACGCCCACCGCGCCGATCCGATCACGTCGCTGGGGCTGACCTCGGGCGACTACGCCGACCTCACGATGGCCCTGCTGCCGCTCGTGCCCGCCGGGCGGCGCCTGCTCCACCTCGAGGGCGGCTACGACCTCGACGCCCTCGCCGACTCCACCGGGGCGGTGATCTCGGCGCTGATCGACGACGGCGCCTACCGACCCGAGCCCGCCACGGCGGGCGGCCCGGGGGCCGAGGTGTGCGCCGCTTCCCTCAAGATCCGCGACGCGCTGGCCGACAGGTGACCACGGCCCCGGCCCGGGGCCGTTGTCGCATCGCCGGAGGCCTCCGTGACGCGGGTCGTCGATCTGCTCCAGTACCTGCTCGAGGAACGTGGCTCGGACCTGCTCGTCAAGGTCGGGTCGCCGCCGGCGATCCGGCGCAACGGTCGCCTCGAGCGCTCGGGCCTCGAGCCCCTCGCCCCGCAGGAGATCGAGGCGCTGGCCAAGGAGATGCTGACGCCGGTCAAGGCCGAGGAGTTCCAGCGCACCGGTGAGACCGACCTCGCCCACAGCGTGCCCGGCCTGGGCCGCTTCCGGGTGAACGTCTACCGCCAGCGGGGCTCGGTGAGCCTGGCCATCCGCCGGGTCGTGCCCGGCGCGCCGTCGATCGAGGACCTGGGCGTGCCGCGGGTCGTGGCCGACCTCGCCGACCAGCGCGACGGCCTGGTGATCATCTCGGGGCCGGCGGCGTCGGGGAAGACCACCACGGGCGCGGCGATGATCGACCACATCAACGGGACCCAGCCCCGCCACATCGTGACCATCGAGGACCCGATCGAGGTGCTGCACCCCGACCGGATGGCCATGGTCAGCCAGCGCGAGGTGGGCGCCGACACGATCGACGTGGTCGACGCCCTGCGGCGCGTGGCCCGCCAGGACGCGGACGTCATCTACGTCAGCGACCTGATGGAGCCCGACGCCATCGCCGAGGCGCTCACCGTGGCCGCCGCCGGCTGCCTGGTGATCGGGGTCATGGACACGCTGTCGGTGATCGACACGATCCGCTGGATCATCGACCGCCAGTCGCCCGGCGCCCAGGAGCACACCCGCCACCTGCTGGCCCGCGTGCTGCGCGGCATCGTGTGCCAACGCCTCCTCGACCGGGCCGACGGCCGGGGCCGCGTCGTGATGGTCGAGAGCATCACGGCCACCCAGAAGGTGCGCGACGCCATCGCCTCGGGCGCCGACGCCGCCCTGCTCGAGCGGCTCATGAGCGAGGGCGACTACCACGGCATGGCGACCGCCGACCAAGCGTTGTTCCGCCTCTTCAGCGACGACCTCATCACCCACGAGGAGGCGCTGGAGCGGGCCTCGCACCCCGAGGACTTCCGCATCGCCGTGCAGCAGGCCGGGATGGCCACCCTGCGCTGAGGCCCTCGCCGGCGCATCGGGCTGCGGCCCCCTGGGCGGCGTCCCCTAGCGTCGTGGCGTGATCCCCGCCCGCATGCAGCCCGTGCTCGACGAGGTCGGGCCTCTCGCCGAGGCCCTGGTCGGCGCCGGCCACCGGGCCTACCTGGTGGGCGGGATCGTGCGCGACCAGCTGCTCGGGCGCGAGCTCGGCCCGGGCGCCGACATCGACCTCACCACCGACGCCACGCCCGAGCAGATCAAGGCGGCGATCGGCCCCGTGGCCGATGCCCTCTGGACCCAGGGCGAGCGCTTCGGCACGATCGGCGCCAAGGTCGGTGGCCGGGCGTTCGAGATCACCACCCACCGCGCCGAGGCCTACGCGCCCGACTCGCGCAAGCCCACGGTCGCCTTCGGGACCGACGTCGGCGCCGACCTCGCCCGCCGCGACTTCACGGTGAACGCCATGGCCCTCGAGGTGGGGGCCGGCGCCCCCGAGCTGGTCGACCCCCACGGCGGGGCCGCCGACCTCCACGCCCGGGTGCTGCGGACGCCCCTGTCGCCCGAGGAGTCGTTCGCCGACGATCCGTTGCGCATGCTGCGCGCCGCCCGGTTCCTCGCCGGCTACGGCCTCGAGCCGGTGCCCGAGCTGGTGGTCGCCGTGCGCGAGCTCGCCCACCGCCTCGAGATCGTCTCGGCCGAGCGCATCCGCGACGAGCTCGACAAGCTGCTCGTGGTGGAGGACCCCTCGGCCGGGCTCTGGTTCGTGGTCGACACCGGCCTCGCCGAGCAGTTCCTCCCCGAGCTGCCCGCCATGCGGCTCGAGCAGGATCCGATCCACCACCACAAGGACGTCCTGGCCCACACCATCGCCGTCGTCGCCAAGACCCAGCCCGAGCGGCTGGTGCGCCTCGCCGCGCTGCTGCACGACGTCGGCAAGCCCAAGACCCGCTCGTTCGGCGACAACGGCGTCACGTTCCACCACCACGAGGTGGTGGGGGCCCGCATGGCGCGCGACCGGATGCAGGCCCTGAAGTACTCGAACGAGGACGTCGAGGCCGTCCGCACGCTCGTGTACCTCCACCTCCGGTTCCACGGCTACGGCGACGATCGCTGGAGCGACGCCGCCGTCCGGCGCTTCGTGCGCGACGCCGGCGACCAGTACGAGCGGCTGGTCGACCTCACCGCCAGCGATTGCACCACGCGCAACCGGCGCAAGGCCGAGCAGCTCGCCCGGCGGATGGTCGACTTCCAGGCGCGGGTCGCCGAGCTGCGCCAGCAGGAGGCCCTCGACGCCATCCGTCCGGACCTCGACGGTCGCCAGGTCATGGAGCACCTGGGGCTCGGCCCCGGTCCGCACGTCGGTCGAGCGCTCGCCCACCTGCTCGAGCTGCGCCTCGAGGAGGGACCGCTCGGCCACGACGAGGCGATCCGCCGCCTCGACGACTGGTGGGCCGACCAGGGGCCCGAGGCCTGAGCGTGCGGCGCCGGGCGCCTCGCCTCGCCGTGGCCGAGCACCCGGCGCGGTTCGTGGTGCTGGTGTTCGCCCTGGCGATCGGGGTCGGCACCCTGCTGCTCCTCCTGCCCTGGTCGACCGCGGCGGGTCGGCGCACGGACCTGCTGACCGCCCTGTTCACGTCGACCAGCGCGATCTGCGTCACCGGGCTGGCCGTGGTGGACACGGGCAGCCACTGGAGCCCGTTCGGCGAGCTCGTGATCCTCGTGCTGGTGCAGCTCGGCGGCCTGGGCTTCATGACCATCGCGTCGCTGATCGCCATGCTCGTGAGCCGGCGCCTCGGCCTGCGCCTGGCCCTGATCACCAGCCGCGAGCGCAGCACGCTCACCCTGGGCGACGTGCGGCGCGTGCTGCGGGCCGCGGCGCTCATCACCGCCACCGTCGAGGTCTCGGTGGCGATCGTGCTCGCCGCCCGGTTCCGCTGGGGGTACGGGTACTCGTGGACGACCTCCGCGTGGCACGGTGCCTTCCACTCGGTCACGGCCTTCAACAACGCCGGCTTCGCCCTCTACCCCGACTCGCTCGTGCGCTTCGGCACCGATGCGCTGGTGACCGGGCCGATCGCGGTCGCGGTGCTGATCGGCGGCCTCGGGTTCCCGGTCCTCGTCGACCTGTTCGAGCAGCGGCGGGTGCGCCGGTGGTCGCGCTTGGCGCTGCACTCGCGCATCACCCTGGCGGCCACCGCGGGCCTGCTCGTGGTGGGCGCGCTGGCGATCGGCGCCGCCGAGTGGACGAACCCGGGCACCTTCGGGGGCACCGGCCCCCTCGGCCGAGCGTGGCTCGCCACGTTCGGGAGTGTCACCCCGCGCACCGCCGGATTCCACGTCGTGCCGGTCGAGGCCATGACCGACGAGGGCCTCCTCGCCACCATGGTGCTGATGTTCGTGGGCGCCGGCAGCGCGGGGACGAGCGGCGGCATCAAGGTGGGCACGGCCGCGGTGCTGGCGCTGGTGGTGTGGGCGCAGCTGCGAGGGCGCGAAGACGTGGAGGCGTTCCGCCGTCGGATCCCGGCCGCGGTGCAGCGCGAGGCCACCACGGTGGTGCTGCTGGCGTTCCTCGTGGTCGTGGCCACCACGGTCCTGCTGCTGGCCTCGAGCGCGGCGCCCATGCGAGACGCCGGCTTCGAGGCGGTGTCGGCGTTCGGCACCGTCGGGCTCAGCACCGGCATCACCCCGCTGCTGCCCGCCCCCGGGAAGCTCCTGCTCGTCGGCGTGATGTTGATCGGCCGGGTCGGTCCCGTCACACTCTTCACGGCCCTCGTCCTGCGCTACCGGCCGAGCGTCATCCGCGAGCCCCAGGAGGCACCCCTCATTGGCTAGGAGGAAGCGCCGCGAGACGATCCTCGTCGTCGGCCTCGGTCGCTTCGGCTCGGCGGTCGCGCTCGAGCTCGAGTCGCTCGACCACGAGGTGCTCGTGATCGACCCCTCCGAGCAGCTCGTGCAGCGCTACGCGTCCCAGGTCACCCACGCCGTCGAGGGCGACGCCACCGACCCCGACACCCTGCTCAGCCTCGGCGTCGACGAGCTGCGCCACGCCGTGGTGGCCATCGGCGACGACATGGAGGCCTCCATCCTGGCCACCGCGGCCATCGCCGACCTCGGCGTCGAGAACGTCTGGGCCAAGGCCGCCACCGCTTCGCACGCCAGCATCCTCGAGCGGGTCGGCGCCGACCACGTCGTGTTCGCCGAGCGTGACATGGGCCGACGGGTCGCGCACCGCGTCACCGGCCAGATCATCGACTACATCCAGATCGACGACGACTTCGCCCTCGTCGAGACGGGCCCCCCGTCCGACGAGCTCGGCCGGACGCTCGGCGAGGCCCAGCTCCGGCAGCGCTACGACGTCACCGTCGTCTCCATCAAGCCGGCCGGCGGGCACTTCACCTACGCCACCCCCGAGACCGTGCTCGCCCCCGAGGCGATCCTGCTCGTGGCCGGCACCAACGCCGCGGTCGAGCGGTTCGCCGCCATCACCTGAGCCTCAGCCGGGCTTCGGGCGGGTGCCGGCCCGCTCCATCCCGGCCTCGAGCTCGGCGATGACCGTCTCGATCACCTTCACGCGCGCGTAGCGCTTCGACTCGGCCTCGACGACGTGCCAGCGGTGCCGGTGGCGGTCGGTGCGGTCGAGCATCTCGTCGACCGCCTCCACGTACTGCTCCCACTTCTCGCGGTTGCGGAAGTCCTCGTCGGTGAGCTTCCAGCTCTTCAGGGGGTCGTCCTTGCGGCGCTCGAACCGACGCAGCTGCTCCTCCTTCGAGAGGTGCAGCCAGAACTTGACGAGGACCATGCCCTCGTCGGCCAGCGCGGACTCGAACTCGACGATCTGGTCGTAGCTGCGGTCCCACTCGTCGCGCGTGGCGAAGCCTTCGACCCGCTCGACCAGCACCCGCCCGTACCAGGACCGGTCGAGCACGGCCATCCCGCCCCAGCCGGGCAGCACCGGCCAGAACCGCCAGAGGAAGTGGTGGCGCAGCTCGTCGGGCGTGGGCGCCGCGAACTGCGAGACGCGCACGTGACGAGGGTCGAGGTTGGCCACCAGGCGCTTGATGGCCCCGCCCTTGCCCGAGGCGTCCCACCCCTCGAACAGCACGCACAACGGTGGCCCGAGCTCGCCGCTGCCGATCTGACCGCCGCACTGGAGGCGCAGCCGCAGCAGCTTCTCCTGGGCCGCCGCGAGCCGCTCGGCCTCCTCGCTGCGGGAGAGCTTGAGCGTGAGGTCGAGGTCGTCGAGGTGACCCATCAGCGGACCGCCCGCTCGAGCACGTCGACGCAGCGGTCGAGCTGGGCATCGGTGACCACGAGGGGTGGGCAGAAGGTGAGGTGGTTGGGCGGGACGGCGCGGACGATCACGCCGTCGACCCGCATGGCGTCGCGCACCGCCGCGACGTCGCGGCCCTCGCCCAGGCTGACCGCCCACACACCGCCCTCGCCCCGGACGTCCTGCACGAGCCCGTCGGCCTCGAGGGCCCGCAGCCCCGAGCTGAGGCGCAGGCCGATGCGCTCGGCGGCGGGCAGCAGCTCCTCGCGCTCGGTGATCTCCATCGACTTGTCGGCCGCGACGCAGACCGCCGGGTGACCCGAGTAGGTGTGGCCGTGGCGGAGCAGGAACGACGGGTCGGCCTCGAGCGGGGCCCGCACCGCGGGTCCCACCACGACGCCGCCGAGCGGCAGGTAGCCCGACGTGACGCCCTTCGCGAACGTGACGAGGTCGGGGCGGATGCCGAAGTGGGCGGAGCCGAACCACTGGCCGAGGCGCCCGAAGCCGGTGATGACCTCGTCCGCGATCAGGAACGCGTCGTGCTGGTCGCACAGCCGGCGGAGCCCCTCGAGGTAGCCCGGCGCCGGCGGGAACACGCCGCCGGCCCCCTGGACCGGCTCGGCGATGACCGCGGCGATCTGGTCGCCCTGCTGGGCGAACACCGACGCGAGGGCCTCGATGTCGTTGTTGGGCACCGTGACGTGGCCGGGGACGAGGTCGCCGTACCCCGCCTGGTTGGCGGGCAGGCCCTGCGCCGACATCCCCCCGTACGTGACGCCGTGGTAGGCGAACTCCCGGCTCACCACGATCTGCTTCTCGGGCCGGCCGAGCAGCCCCTGGGCCAGGCGGGCCAGCTTCAGGGCCGAGTCGACGGCCTCGGAGCCCGATGACACGAGGAACACCCGGGCGTCGTCCATCGGGGCGCGGGCCGCGATGTCGGCGCTGAGGCGCTCGGCCGGCTCGTTGGTGAACGGGTCGAAGCAGTGGTACGCGGCGAGCGTGCGCATCTGCTCGGCCACCGCGTCGGCGATCTCGGCCCGGCCGTGGCCCACGTTGCAGTACCAGAGGCTCGCCATCGCGTCGACGTAGCGGTTGCCCCGGTCGTCCCACACCTCGGCCCCCTCGCCGCCGACGATCGTGACGAAGTCGGCCTCGTCCTTGGCCGGCGGGGCGAAGGGGTGCAGGAAGGGAGAGAGCGCCATGGCCGCGAACGCTAGCCCGCGGCTGTGACCGCAGGGTCCGGCGCGGCGGGAAGCGTCGGCCCCTCAGCCCTGCAGGACGACGAGGCGCCGCTCGGTCATCTCCTGCACGGCGTAGGGAGGCCCCTCACGGGTGTTGCCCGAGTCACGGACACCGCCGTAGGGCATCTGGTCGGCCCGCCACGTGGGCACCTCGTTGACGAGCACGCCGCCGAAGTCGAGCACCCGGCCGGCCTCGAGCGCCCGGCCGACGTCGCGGGTGAACACGCCCGCCTGGAGGCCGTAGCGGGTGTCGTTGGCCAGCCGCAGGGCCTCGTGCCAGTCGTCGTACACGGCGACGCCCACGACCGGCCCGAACACCTCGGTGCGGCACACCTTCATGTCGGGCAGCACCCCGGTGAGCACGGTGGGCGCGAGCACGCCGTCGCGGACGGTGCCACCGGTGCGCACCTCGGCCCCTTCGGCCACGGCCTCGCGGATCCACCCGTCGACCCGCTCGGTCTCGCCCGGGTCGATGAGCGCGCTCACGTCGGTGGCGTCGTCGAGCGGGTCGCCCACGACGAGCCCGCCCACCTCGTCCACCAACGCGTCGGTGAAGGCCTCGGCCACCTCGCGGTGGACGTACACGCGCTGCACCGAGATGCAGGACTGGCCCGCGTGCGAGTACCCCGCCACCCGGATCTTGGCGGCCGCCGTGGCCCAGTCGCCGTCGGGCTCGATGATCACCGGCGCGTTGTTGCCCAGCTCGAGGCTGACCCGCTTGCGCGGCGCCCGGGCCCGGATCCCCCACCCCACGTCGGGTGAGCCGGTGAAGGTGATCATGGCCACGTCGTCGTGGGTCACCAGGTGGTCGGCCACCCGACCCGGGCAGGTGACGACGTTGATCCACCCGGGCTCGAGCCCGCACTCGTCGACCAGGAGCTCGACGAGGGCGAGGGCGGTGAGCGGCGTCGCCGACGCGGGCTTGAGCACCACGGGGCACCCCGCGGCGATGGCCGGCGCCAGCTTGTGGGCGACGAGGTTGAGGGGGAAGTTGAACGGGCTGATCGCCCCGACCACCCCGACCGGCACCCGCTGGACGAAGCCGAGCTTCCCCTCGCCGGCGCTGCTCGCGTCGAGCGGCACCATCTCGCCGGTGAGGCTGCGGGCCGTGGCGGCCGCGAACCGGAACGTGTCGACCGCCCGGGACGCCTCGACCCGCGCCGTCTTGAGGGGCTTGGCCGCCTCCTCGGCCAACAGCCGGGCGAATCGCTCCTGGCGGTCGGGCTCGGCGAGCGCCTCGGCGGCGCGGTCGAGCACCGAGGCCCGGGCGTGGGCCGGGGGTGCGCCGTCGCGGTGGCGGGCGAGCGCGACCGCCACGGCACGGTCCAGGTCGGCCGTGGTGCCGACCGGGACCCGGCCCACCTCGTGCCCGTCGTAGGGCGAGCGGACGACGCTGACCTCGTCCGGCCCCGCCGCACCGATGCGCTCGTCGCCGATCCGGAACGGGGTGATGTCGCTCATGCGCGGGAGGCTACCGGCGAGCGGCCGGGGTGTCCCCGCCGCAGGTTCGGGGCGGCGATCCGGGCGGTTACCGTCTCGACCGATGACGACGCCGCTCGCTCCCGACTACGCCGAGGTGCCGCTGTGGACCGACGAGGCGCCCCTCGTCGAGCCGGGCCGCGAGCCGCTGCCCGAGAGCGCCGACGCCGTCGTGGTGGGCGGGGGCTACTGCGGGCTGGCCGCCGCCACCGAGCTGGCGAGGCGGGGCCACGACGCCGTCGTCGTCGACCGGGAGGCGCTGGGCTGGGGGGCCAGCAGTCGCAACGGCGGCATGGTGATCCCCGAGCTGAAGGTGGGCCCGGCCCGGCTCGAGCGCCGCTACGGGGCCCTGGGGCGACGCCTGTTCGACTCGGTGAACGAGGCGTTCGACCTGGTCGAGCAACTCGTCGGCGAGGGCATCGACTGCGGGTACGAGCGGACCGGCCAGCTGTACCTCGCCCACCACCCGCGCCTGGTCGACCACCTCCGCCACGAGGCCGACGAGATGCGGGCGGCGGGCCAGCCCGCCCACTTCGTCCCCGCGTCGGAGCTGTGGTCCGAGATCGGCTCGGACCAGTACTTCGGGGGGCTGGTGCTCGAGCGGACCGGCGGGCTCCAGCCGGCGCGGTTCCACCAGGGGCTCGTCGCCCGCGCCGCGGCGGCGGGTGTGGGCCTCCACCCCCACACCGAGGCCCGGGCGATCGAGCGGTCGGGCTCGCGCGTCCGGGTCACGACCGACCGGGGCGACATCGACGCGGGTGCCGTGGTGGTGGCCACCAACGCCTACGCCGACCGCCTCGTGCCGGCCCTGCAACGCCGCGTGCTGCCCGTGGGCAGCTACATCATCGCCACCGAGCGGCTCGACCCGGACGTCGCCGCCGCGGTGAACCCCCACCGGCGGATGTTCGTCGACACCAAGAACTTCCTCTTCTACTGGCGGCTCACCGCGGACGGCCGGATGGTGTTCGGCGGACGACGCAGCCTCGCTCCGGTGTCCATCGCCGAGGCGCGCGACTTCCTCCACGCCTCGATGATGCGGATCCATCCTCAGCTCCGGGACGTGGCGATCACCCACGCCTGGGGCGGCAACGTGGCCATCACCTTCGACCGCATGCCCCAGGCCGGCGTCCTCGACGGCGTCCACTACGCCACGGGCTGCAACGGCTCGGGGGTGGCCCTCAACACCTGGCTGGGAGCACGGGTGGGCGCCTGGGTCGCGGGGGACGACGCACCGCCGTTCACCGAGCTGCGCGCGCCCCGCATCCCCCTCTGGTCGCTGCGCCGCGCGTACCTCCCGGTCGTGGGGCAGTGGTACCGCTGGCGGGACCGGCGGCCCTGACCGCAGCGACGGGCCGGCACCCACGTCCGGTGGTGCTTC
>JAGQSL010000445.1 GCA_020439525.1 Acidimicrobiales bacterium
GGAGAACTCCCGGGTGCCGTCGAGCGGGTCGACGATCCACGTGCGCGCCGTGCCCAGCCGGCGCGTCCCCGACGGCCCCTCGGCCCCGCTGCCCTCCTCCGACAGCACGCCGTCGTCGGGCCGCTCGGCGGCCAGCCGCTCCATCAGGAGCCGGTGCGCCGCCTCGTCGCCCGCCCGCTTCAGCTCGCTGCTCGGGGCGCCGTCGGCCACGAGCCGCTCCCGCACCTCGAGCAGCAGCTCGCCCGCCGAACGGGCCAGGTCGATGGCGAGGGCGTGGTCGTCGGCCGTGGCGGTGGTGTCGCTCATGGTTGCATCATGCCGAAGCCACGGCCTGCACGACGAGGATGGCCGTGTCGTCGCGGGCGCTGCGCCGATAGGCGGCCACCGAGGCCTCGAGCCCGGCGGCGATGACCTCGGCGGGTTGGCCGGCGAGCTCGCTCAGGGCCAGGTGCAGCCGTTCGTCGCCGAAGAGCTCGGGGCCCCGGCGCGCTTCGGTCACCCCGTCGGTGTACAGCACGATCGCGTCCCAGGGGCCGAGCTCGACGGTGACGTCGACGAGCCGTGGATCGGCCACCACGCCGAGGAGGGTGCCCTCGCAGCGCAGGGGTTCCACCGTCCCGCCGGCCCGCACGACGATCGGGCACGGGTGCCCGGCGCTCGACGCGACCACGCGGATCGCGCCCGCCACCGGGTCGAGCACCTCGAGGTGCAGGTAGGCGGCGGTGCAGAACCGTGCATCGTCGATCTGCTGGAGGACCGCCTCGTTCGTGTGGGCGAGGACGGCGCTCGGTCGCTGCTCGCGGACCGCTGCGGTCCGCACCGTGTGGCGCACGAGGCCGGTGAGGGCAGCCGCATCGGGGCCCCGCCCGCACACGTCGCCCACCACGACGCCCCAGCTGCCGTCGCTGCGAGCCACCAGGTCGTAGAAGTCACCGCCGATGGCGACGTCGGTCTCGGCCACGTCGTAGCGGGCGGCAAGGGCCACGCCGGCGAGGGCCGGGAGCGCCGGCGGCAGCAGCGCGGCCTGGAGCGAACGGGCGACGCGCGCCCGCGACTGGTACAGGCGACCGTTGTCGATGGCGAGCGCCGCCCGCCCGGCGAGCTCCTCCACGAGCGCCAGGTCGTCGTCGTCGTAGGGAACCGTCTGGCCGGTGCGCACCAAGGTCAGCACCCCGAGGGGCCGCCCCCGGCTGACGAGCGGCGCGAGGATCGTGGAGCGCGGATCGAGCCGACGGGCGGCGGCGCGGTGCTCGGCATCGACCGAGGCCCCGACGAGCTGCGCATCGCTGATCGTCGGGTAGAGGACGGCGCGCCCCGCCATGGCCGCGGCGTGGCCCGTCTGGGTGGGGTCGCCGGGACCGAGTCGGCGGCGCCGCTCGCGCAGGGCACGGGCTGCGGCCAGCGCCTCCTCGGTCCGTCCCCGCCCGGCCTGCTCCGCCAGCTCGCCCTGCTCGTCGACGAGGTCGAGGAAGCACACGTCGGCCAGGTGGGGCACCACGAGCTCGGCGATCCGCGCGACGGTGACCTCGACCTCGAGGCTGCGCCCGAGCACCTCGCTGGCCTCGGCGAGGAAGGCGAGCCGTTCGCGCGCCGCCTCCGCCTCCAGGCGCGCCGCGTGCTCGCGGGCGAGCAGCTCCTCGCGGTGGGCGTCGGCGAAGCGCCGCTCGGTCACGTCGGTGCAGACGCCCACGAGGTGGAGGCCGCGCGCCTCGGTGCGCAACGGCCGACCCCACGCCTCGATCCACCGCAGCGCACCCGTGTCGGGCCGCACGATCCGGAAGACGACGTGGTGCTCGCCGGCCGGCTCGTCGATGGCAGCGCTCACCGTCGCCTGGAACCGCTCCCGATCGTCGGGATGGATGACGGCCAGGAAGTCGGCGGGGTCGCCCGCGAACCCGGCGCCGGCCAACCCGAACACGGCCTGCGCCGACCCGCTCAGCTCGACGCGCTCGTGACCCACCTCCCACGACCAGGCGCCGAGCCCGCCGGCGCTCAGCGAGATGTCGAGCCGAGCGCTGCTGTCGCGCAGGTCGGTCTCCACCCGGGCTCGCTGCAGGGCGAGGCCCATGGTGGTGGCGACCGCCTGGACCAGGTGGACCTCCTCGTCGCTCCACGACCGCGGCGAGCGGTCGTAGACCACGAGCACGCCGATGGGATGCTCCTCCCAGCCCAGCGGGGCGGCGATGGCGGCGCGGCCGGGGAAGGCGAAGTCGTCGGCCCGGGCGCCGAAGCGGTCGTCGACGTGGATGTCGGCGCTCACGATCGTGCGCCCCTCGGAGGCGGCGAAGCCCGGCAGCGACGCCCGATCGACGGGGAGGCCGATGCGACCGACGGTCCGCCGCCCGGCGAGGCGACCGTCGAGCAGGCCGGCCCGGCCGCGCAGGAGGGCGCCGTCGCCGACGAGGTCGAAGAGCGCGGCGTCGCGCGCTTGCACGGTCTCCGCGGTGGCCACCATGGCCTCGCGCAGCACGTCCTCGAGCTCGTGGGCCCCCAACCCGACCCGGCCGAGCCGGGCGAGCGCGGCCTCGCTGCGCCCGGCGGTGAGCTCCCCTGGGCTGGGCACGGAGGTCATGGGCCACCCGGTTCGGCGTGCGGAGGGGTGCGGATCGCGGGCGGCGTCGCCGGGCCGCCGCGCCCCCACGATACCGAGCGCGTGGTGCTCGGCCCGGCGGCTGCCACACTGCCGGGGTGACCGCGCCCGCTCCCGACGTCGCCTGGGCCGCCTTCTCCGACGACGGCCCCTGGGTGCTCGACCCCGACCACCTCCCCTGGCGGGCCGGGCTGGACGTGGAGCGCGCCCTGGTCAGCGGCTCGGTCCCCGAGCTCACCCGCCGACGGGCCCTGCCCCCCGGGCGGCGCCTCGGCACCACCGTGGTCCACCTCGGCGGCGCCGTCGCCCGCTGGTACGTCGGGTCGGCCCGCCGCCGGTCGAACGGCTCGACGCGCGACCTCGCCCGCCGCCTGCGGGTCGCCGCCGAGCGCCTGGGTCCGTCGTACATCAAGCTCGGCCAGATCGTGTCGTCGGG
>JAGQSL010000065.1:0-3425 GCA_020439525.1 Acidimicrobiales bacterium
GCAAGAGCACCCTCATGAAGATCCTCTACGGGATGCAGCGGCCCGACGAGGGGACCATCGAGGTGAACGGCGCCCCGGTGTCGTTCAAGAGCCCGACCGAGGCCATCGAGGTGGGCATCGGCATGGTGCACCAGCACTTCATGCTCGCCGACAACCTCACCGTCCTCGAGAACGTCGTGCTCGGCTACGAGCCGCGCAAGCGGTTCCCCCGCCAGTTCCAGGTCGACACGGCCGCCGCCCGGGCCCGGATCGCCGAGATCGGGGCGCGCTACGGGCTCCCGGTCGACCCCGACGCGCTCGTCGAGGGGCTCGGGGTCGGCGAGCGCCAGCGCGTCGAGATCCTGAAGGTGCTCTACCGGGGCGCCACCATCCTGATCCTCGACGAGCCGACGGCCGTGCTCGTGCCCCAGGAGGTCGACGAGCTGTTCGCCAACCTCGCCGAGCTCAAGCGCGAGGGCATCACCATCTTGTTCATCAGCCACAAGCTCGACGAGGTGCTGTCGGTGGCCGACGACATCACCGTCATCCGCGCCGGCACCACGGTGGCCACCCGTCGCCCCGACGAGGTCACGGCCCACCAGCTCGCCGAGCTGATGGTCGGCTCCGAGCTGCCGACGCCCGAGACGCGCGAATCGACGGTCACCGACACGGTGGAGCTCGAGGTCGACGGCGTCACCATCGAGCGTCCCGGCCAGCGCCCGGCGCTCGACGGCGTCTCCTTCTCGGTCCGCCGGGGCGAGATCGTCGGCATCGCCGGCGTCGAGGGCAACGGCCAGACCGAGCTGATCGCCGCCATCATGGGGCTCGCCCGCACCAGCGCGGGGACCATCACCTACGACGGCCACGACATCACCACCTGGTCCACCCGCCGACGCCGCGAGGCGGGCATCGGCTACATCCCCGAGGACCGCCACCGCCACGGCCTCCTGCTCGACGCGCCGCTGTGGGAGAACCAGATCCTCGGCCACCAGAGCCAGGAGCCCAACGCGCACGGCCCTTGGATCGACCGCGAGGGCGCCCGAGACCGCACCACCGAGATCGTCGAGCGCTTCGACGTGCGCACGCCCTCGATCGACGTGGACGCCCACGCGCTCTCGGGCGGCAACCAGCAGAAGCTGATCGTCGGGCGGGAGCTCATGGCCGAGCCGACCTTCATGATCGCCGCCCACCCCACGCGCGGGGTCGACGTCGGCGCCCAGGCCGCCATCTGGGACCAGCTCCGCGACGCCCGCACCGCCGGGCTCGCGACCCTGCTCATCTCCGCCGACCTCGAGGAGCTGATCGGGCTGTCCGACACGCTGCTCGTCATCTTCGAGGGTCGCATCGTCGCCCAGCTCGACCCGGCGACGGCGACGCCCGAGCAGCTCGGCTCGTACATGACCGGTGCCACCCAAGGAGCCCCCGCGTGAAGCAGCGCGCCAGCCTCCAGATCGCCGCCCCCGTGCTCGCCATCGGCGTCGCCGTGCTCGTCTCGGGCCTGATGCTGAGCTTCACCGAGTACAGCGCCTTCGACGTGTTCCGCGTCATCGGCACCGAGGGCTTCTCGAAGATCTACCTGATCGAGACCGTGAACCGGGCCGCGCCGTACTACATCTCGGGCTGCGCGGTGGCGGTCGGGTTCAAGATGAACCTGTTCAACATCGGCGTCGAGGGCCAGTACAAGCTCGCCGCCCTCCTCGCCGCGGCGGCGGGCGCCGCGGTCACGCTCCCGGCCCCGCTGCACGTGCTGCTGATCATGGTCGTGGCCATGGTCGTGGGCGCCGCGTGGGCCTCCATCCCGGGCGTGCTCAAGGCCACCCGGGGCGTGAGCGAGGTGATCTCGTCGATCATGCTCAACGCCATCGCCCTCGGCCTCAGCGCCTACATGCTCGGACGGTGGCTGCGGGCGCCGGCGTCGGTCAGCCCGGTGGTGGGCACCAAGCCCCTCGCCGACAGCGCCCGGCTCCCCACCCTCAACCCGCTGCTCAACGCCCTCGGCCTGGGCATCCCCGATGCCAACCGGGTGCAGTCGTACATCTTCGTGGCGGCTGCGGTCGGCATCGCCTTCTACGTGATCATCTGGCGCACGCGCTTCGGCTACGACCTGCGGGCCTCGGGCTCCAACCCCGAGGCGGCCACGGCCAGCGGCGTCGACGCCAAGCGCATGATCATCACCGCCATGCTGCTCTCGGGCGGCTTCGCCGGGCTGATCGGGCTCAACAACATCATGGGTCAGGCCGGTCGCTACACCGACGTGTCGGTGGTGTCGGGGCTCGGCTTCACGGGCATCGCCATCGCCCTCCTCGGCCGCAACCACCCGGTGGGCATCGCCCTCGCTGCGCTCCTGTGGGCCTTCATGGACGCGGTGCAGACGCCGCTGTCGAACGAGGGGCTCCCGAAGCAGATCACCGCGATCATGCAGGGCATCACCGTGCTGTCGGTCGTGATCGCCTACGAGGTGGTCCGCCGGGCCGGCGCCCGCCAGCAGGCGGCGGCGCTGCGCCGAGACGACGACGGGGGCGCCGCGGCGCCCGGCCCGGAGGTGGCGCCCGCATGAAGCGCCTCGCCACCCTCTGGTCGCACGTGCCCGCCTGGGGCCGCATGCTCGTCTACCTGTCGGGCGGGATCGCGGTGCTGTCGACCGCTCGCGTGCTCACCGGCGCCGGGCAGCTCACCGCGGAGAACACCTTCCGCTCCGCGATCGAGCTGTCCGTGCCGATCGCCCTCGCCGGCCTCGGCGGGCTGTGGTCCGAGCGGGCCGGTGTGGTCAACATCGGCCTCGAGGGGATGATGGCCCTCGGCACCTGGTTCGGCGCCTACGGCGGCATCGCCTACGGGCCGTGGTGGGGCGTGCTGCTCGGCGTGCTGGGCGGGGCCATCGGGGCGCTGCTCCACACCATCGCCACGGTCGGCTTCGGCGTCGACCACATCATCTCCGGCGTGTCGATCAACCTGCTCGGCGTCGGCGTCACCGAGTTCCTCACCTCGGTCAGCTGGGGCGGGGCCTCGGCGAAGGAGTCGCCGGCGATCCCCGACAACGTGGTCCGCCTCGACCTGCTCCCCTTCCTGAAGGACCCCCTGCGCGAGCTCGGCTCGCAGAACCGCTTCTTCATCTCCGACCTCGCCGACCTCATCGTGGCCCTCACCACCGGGGTCTCGGCGCTCATCGTGATCGCCGTGGCCCTCTTCCCGCTGACGTGGTTCGTGCTGTGGCGCACACCGGTGGGCCTCCGGCTGCGGTCGGTGGGCGAGGATCCCGACGCGGCCGACTCGCTCGGCGTGAACGTCTACAAGATGAAGGTGCTGGGCGTGATGGTGTCGGGCGCCCTCGCCGGTCTCGGCGGCGTCTCGCTCGTCTACCTGTTCAGCGGCAAGTTCCAGAGCGGCCAGACCGGTGGCCGCGGCTTCATCGGCCTCGCCGCCATGATCTTCGGCAACTGGCGGCC
>JAGQSL010000065.1:3437-4769 GCA_020439525.1 Acidimicrobiales bacterium
ACCCTGTTCGGGTTCATGGACTCGATGCAGTCGCAGATCGACGAGACCGCCCACGCCCTGCTGGTGGCCGCGGCCATCGTGTTCGTGGGCGCCGGGCTCTGGTCGGCGTACCGCCGCCGCTGGGTCGGCGCCGCGGTGTTCGCGGTGGCCACGGGGCTCTGCATCTACTGGTACGAGACCACCGAGAAGCTGCCGCGCGAGCTGATCCCCTACTTCCCCCACATCACGACGCTGCTCGTGCTCGTCTTCGCCAGCCAACGGCTGCGCATGCCCGCCGCCGACGGCAAGATCTGGCGGCGAGGCGGACGATGAGCACCACCGATTGGCCGGCGCTGCGCGACGCGGCGAGGGCGATGCTCGAGCGCGCCTACGCCCCGTACTCGGGCGTGCACGTGGGGGCGGCGGCGCTCGTCGACGACGGGCGGATCGTCACGGGCTGCAACGTGGAGAACGCCTCCTACGGCTTGTCGCTGTGCGCCGAGTGCGGCGTGGCCCAGCAGCTGGCCGCCACCGGCGGCGGCCGGCTCGTCGCCCTCTCGGTCGTGGGCACCGACGGCGCCTACCTGGCCCCGTGCGGGCGGTGCCGGCAGATCCTCTTCGAGTTCGGCGGCCCGGGCCTGGAGGTCGACACCGGCGACGGCATCGTCACGCTCGACGCGCTCCTCCCCGGTGCCTTCGGCCCCGCCGACCTCCCCGACGACGCCCGGAGGGAGCCGTGAGCGACGAGCGGATGTACCACATCGGGTTCGGTCGGGCCGACCTCGCCGAGGGCACCACGATCGCCCTGCTCTCGGGCGACCCCGAGCGCTCCGAGCACATCGCCACCGAGGTGCTCGGCGGCGGCCGGGTGCTCTCGCGGCATCGGGGCCTCGCCGGGTTCGCCGCCACCCTCCCGAGCGGCCGGCCGGTCGTGTGCGCCACCAGCGGCATGGGCGCCCCGTCCACCAGCATCGTCGTCAACGAGCTCGTGCAGGTGGGCATCGGCACGATCATCCGCATCGGCACGAGCGGCTCGATCCAAGATCACGTCCGCATCGGCTCGGTCGTGGTGGGCTCCGGGGCCCTCACGAACCAGGGCGCGGCCGACGACGTCGCGCCCACGGCCTACCCGGCGGCGGCCGACCCCTTCCTCACGGTCGCCCTGAGCCAGGCCGCCGAGCGCCTCGCCATCGATCACCACGTGGGCACCATGGCGTCGGTCGACACCTTCTTCGAGGGCCAGGAGCGGTCGGCGTCCTCCGCCAACCCCCACCTGTTGCGTCGCCTGCGCGGCACCGTCGACGAGTACGCCGGGCTCGGCATCTTGAACTTCGAGATGGAGGCCGGGACGCT
>JAGQSL010000065.1:4851-6710 GCA_020439525.1 Acidimicrobiales bacterium
GCCCAGAAGGACGCCGCCGTCGACCGGGCCATCGCCGTGGCGGTGGCCGCGGCCGACGGCTGGGACCGCTGAGGCACCGCCGCCGTGGCGCTGACCCCCGACCAGATCGAGCGCTGGGAGCGCGACGGGTTCCTCGTGATCCCCGACGCCATCGCCCCCGAGCGCTGCGCCGAGCTGCGCGACCGGGCCCGCGAGATCGTCGACGCCTTCGACCCGGCCACGGTGTCGATCTTCTCCACCCACGAGCAGACCCGCACCTCCGACGAGCACTTCCTGTCGTCGGGCGACGCCATCACGTGCTTCTTCGAGGAGGAGGCGTTCGGCCCCGACGGCGAGCTGGCGGCCCCCAAGGAGCTGGCCATCAACAAGATCGGCCACGCCATGCACGACCTCGATCCGGTGTTCGACCGCTTCAGCCGCCAGGCGCCCATCGCCGACGCCGCCCGCAGCATCGGGCTCGGCGACGCCCTCCTGCTCCAGTCGATGTACATCTTCAAGCAGCCGCGCATCGGCGGCGAGGTGACCTGCCACCAGGACTCCACCTTCCTCTTCACCGACCCGATGTCGGTGGTGGGGTTCTGGGTGGCCATCGAGGACGCCACGCTCGACAACGGCTGCCTGTGGGCGCACCCGGGCGGCCACCGCGGCCCGCTGCGGAAGCGCTTCGTGCGCGACGAGCGCGACGGCACGCGCTTCGAGGAGCTCGACCCCACGCCCTTCCCCAGCCCCGGCGGCCCCGACCTCGTGCCGCTGGAGGCGGCGGCCGGCACCCTGGTGCTGCTCCACGGGCTCCTCCCCCACTGGAGCGACGTGAACCGCAGCGACCGCAGCCGCCACGCCTTCACCGTCCACGTCATCGATCGCGCCGCCCGCTACCCCGAGGAGAACTGGCTGCGCCGCGGCCCGGACCTTCCGCTGCGAGGCTGGGGCGCGACCACCTGAGCCCCTCAGATCACGCCCTCAGCGCGGGCCGGGCGACGCACGGTGGCGAAACGGCGCGACCGCGCCCACGAACCGCCCGAACCGGCGCAGAGGTCCCCGATGGGCGGTGGTCGGCGCCGGTACGGTTCGGTCCACCACCCCACCTGCCACGAGGTCTCGATGCGTCCCACCGCCGACGAGGAGCTGCTGGCCTTCCGGCCGATGGCCCGCGACGACATCCCCCAGCTGCGGCGGTGGCTGGCCGAGCCCCACGTCGCCGAGTGGTGGAGCTCGGCCGACGAGACCATCGAGGGCGTCGAGGCCCGCCTCGGCGAGCGCGTCGGTCGCGCCCACCCCGTGCAGCCCTGGATCGTCGAGCTCGGCGGTCGGGCGATCGGGTTCCTCCAGTGGTACCGGGTCGAGGACGAGGCCGAGTGGTACCCGGGCCTCGACATCCCACCGGGCACCGTCGCCATGGACCTGGCCATCGGTGAGCCCACCGCGGTCGGCCGCGGCGTCGGCCGACGCGTCGTGCTCGAGTTCTGCCACCACGTGCTGCGCTCGGTCGCGCCCGACAGCCCCGAGGTGTGGATCGACCCCGACCCCCGCAACGAGCGCGCCGTGCGCTGCTACCGGGCGGCCGGGTTCGTCGACACGGGCATCGACCTGCCCGACCTCGACGACCCCACCCAGGTGCGACGGCTGATGCGGATGACCTGGGCCGGGCCGACGTTCCGCTGACCGCCGCCGGACCGCCGCCGGCGGGCCACCGAACGGCAGCACGGCGTCCACCACGCACCGGTACCCTCCGGGGATGGCAGAGCGCATCGACACCGACTCCCTCCGACGTGCCCCGAAGGTGCTGCTCCACGACCACCTCGACGGCGGGGTCCGGCCGCAGACGGTGATCGATCTGGCCGCCGAGATCGGCCACGAGC
>JAGQSL010000066.1 GCA_020439525.1 Acidimicrobiales bacterium
TGCTGCATGTTGTGGGTCACGATGATGATCGTGTAGTCCTGCTTGATCTCCTCCATGAGGTCCTCGATGCGCCCGGTGGCGATCGGGTCGAGGGCCGAGCAGGGCTCGTCCATCAAGATGACCTCGGGGTTCACGGCCAGGGCGCGGGCGATGCAGAGCCGCTGCTGCTGGCCGCCCGAGAGGCCGAGGCCGCTCTTGTGGAGCCGGTCCTTCACCTCGTCCCAGATCGCGGCGCCGCGCAGGGCCTTCTCGACGATCTCCTCGAGCTCGGCCTTCTTCTTGATGCCGGCGAGCTTCGGGCCGTACGCCACGTTCTCGAAGATCGACTTCGGGAACGGGTTGGGCTTCTGGAACACCATGCCGATGCGGCGCCGCACCTCGACGGGGTTGACCTCCTTGTCGTAGAGGTCGACGCCGTGGAACCGCAGCGCGCCCTCCACGACCGCCCCCTCGACGAGGTCGTTCATGCGGTTGAAGCACCGCAGCACGGTGGTCTTGCCGCAGCCCGACGGGCCGATGAAGGCGGTGATCTCGTTGCGGACCACCTGCAGGCCCACGTCCTTCACGGCGCGGAAGCCGCTGTAGAGCACCGACAGGTCCTCGACGTCGAAGATGATCGGGCCGGCGGCGACCTCCTCCCCCGTGGCCGGGTTGGCGGCGGTGGCGGCTTCGATGTGCACGGGGTTCTCCTCGTCGTCCATGGTGCGCACGCTCATCGCATGGTGAACCGCTGCGAGACGGTCCGGGCGATCGTGGTCAGGATCAGCACGATGGCGATGAGCGTGAGCGCCGCGCCCCAGGCCATCTGCGGCGAGAGCTTCCCACCGTTGGTGATCAGGTTGTAGATCTGGAAGCTCAGCGTGGTGCTCTGCCCGGTGAGCGTGGTGGCCCGGGCCACGGTGGTGGCCGCGCCGATCGTGAAGAGCACCGGCGCCGTCTCGCCCGCGGCGCGGGCCACGGCGAGCATCGAGCCCGACACGAGCCCGGGCAGGGCCGCCGGCAGCACCACCCGCAGCGTGGTCTTCCAGGTGCGGGCGCCGAGCCCGGCGCTCGCCTCGCGCAGCGTGTTGGGCACCAGCCGCAGCATCTCCTCGCTGGAGCGCACCACGATCGGCAGCATCAGGCAGGCGAGGGCGAGCGACGCCGCCAGCGCCGAGCGCCCGGCACCCAGCTGCAGCACCCAGAGCGTGTAGATGAAGATGCCCATCACGATCGACGGCACGCCGGTCATCACGTCGGACATGAACCGGATGAAGCGGGCCAGGCGGGTGCGCTTGCCGTACTCGTGGAGGTAGATCGCGGCGAGGATGCCGAGGGGGATGGCGAGCAGGGCGGCGACCGCGGTGGTGATGAGGGTGCCGATCACCGCCGGGCCCATGCCGGGCTTCACCGCCGGGGCGGCCGCCTCCTCGCACACCGCGGTCGGGTCGTAGCGCTGGCGCAGCTCGCAGTCGCCCTTGAGCTCGGAGGCCGAGGCGGTGGTGGGGATGTCGCTCGTGAGGAAGCTCGGGGTCACGACGCTGGCGCCGCGGGCCACCACGTTGCCGATCACGAACACGAGCGGGATGGCCGCCGCCACGAAGGCGGCGATCATGGCGATGGTGGCGATGCGGTCGCGCACGAAGCGGCCGCCCTTGATGGTGGAGACGCGGACGTCGCTCGGCACCGTGAGGCGCTCGGCGACGCTGCGGTCCGCAGCGGTGGTGGCGGTCACGCAGCCCCCTTGAGGCGACGGTCGACGACGTCGACGAGCCGGCGCGACGCCACGTTGACGACCATGGTGATGACGAACAGGGTCACGCCCAGGCCGATGAGCGCGGCGCGGAAGTCGCCGGCCGCCTCCGGGAGCTTGCGGGCGATGGCGGCGGGCATGGCCTCGCCGGGCGAGAGCACGTCGATGGTGATCTCGGGGTTGGCGACGGCGCCGATCAGCAGCGTCACCGCGATGGTCTCGCCCATGGCCCGGCCGAGGCCGAGCATCACGGCGCCGGTGATGCCGCCGAGCGAGTGCGGGAGGATCACGCCGCTCACCATCTCCCAGCGGGTGGCGCCCAGGGCCAGGGCGCCCTCCTTGTCGTTGCGGGGCACCGTCTCGAACACCTCGCGGGTGACGGTGGTGATGATCGGCGTGATCATGATGGCCAGCACGATCCCGGCGGTGAGCAGCGAGATGCCCGAGCCGTCCTGGCCGAAGATCCGGTTGAGCAGCGGGATGGAGGCGACCGCGTCGCCGAGCCAGCGGTAGAGGTCCTGCAGCGGGTTGCGCAGGACGTAGAAGCCCACGAGGCCGAACACGACCGAGGGCACCGAGGCGAGCAGGTCCATCACCGTGGTGATCGATCGGCGCAGCCGCTGGGGCGCCACCTCGGTGGCGAACAGGGCGATGCCGATCGAGGTGGGCACGGCGAGCAGGATCCCGATGAACGAGATGACCGCCGTGCCCCAGACGAAGCCGAGGATGCCGAACTGCTTGGAGTTCGGGCGCCAGTCGGTGGAGAAGAAGTAGGAGCTGCCGTACTTCGAGAACGCCGGCCACGCGCTCTTGGTGGTGCTGTAGGTGATCAGGGCGAGCACCACCAGCACGGTGACGCCGGCGGCCACCGCGAGGCCGCGGAAGGCCCGGTCGGGGCCGGCGCCCGTGGTGGACGCGAGCCCTTCGGACACCGAGGCGGTGTCGTCGAGGTTCGGGGGGAGGTCGATGGTGGTCATGCGATCTCGAGGTGGTGGGGAGCGGCGCGGGCCCGGGAGCGCTGCTCCCGGGCCCGCATCCGCACCGGACGGTCAGCCGACGGTGATCTCGTCGATCTGGGCGACGGCCTTCTCGGCGAGCTCGGCGGGCAGCGGAGCGTACAGGAGGGTCTTGGCCTGCTCCTGGCCCGTGGTGAGCACGTAGGCCAGGTAGGCCTTCAGCGACTCGGCGGTGGCCTCGTCGGCCTGCACCTTGTCGACCAGCATCCACGTGGGCGACGTGATCGGGTAGGCGCCCTCGGCGTCGGCGTTCAGCGGGTCGTAGGTGAGGTCGTCGGCGATGTCGGCGGCACCGAGGGCGGCCGAGGCGCTGTCGGGGGTGGGATCGACGAAGTCGCCCGAAGCGTTGCCGATGGCGGCCACGGTCAGGCCCTCCTTGGCGGCGTCGGCGAGGTCGACGTAGCCGACGGCACCGTCGGTGTCCTTGATGACGGCGGTGACGCCGGTGCTCTTCTCGGCGCCGGTGGTCTTGGCGTCCCACTCGACCTCCTCACCGGAGTCGAGCGTCCAGGTGTCGGGGGCCGCCTCGGTGAGCCACTTGGTGAAGTTCTTCGTGGTGCCCGAGCCGTCCGAGCGGTGCACGACGGTGACGGGCGTGGAGGGCAGGTCGACGTCGGGGTTGTCGGCGGCGATGGCCTCGTCGTCCCACGAGGTGATCTCGGTCTGGAAGATCTTGGCGATCGTGTCGGGGCCGAGGTTCAACGTGTCGATGCCCTCGAGGTTGAACGACACCGTGATGGGGCCGCCGACCAGCGGGAAGTACAGGACCTCGCGGTCACCGAACGACGCCATCTCCTCCTCCTTGATGGGGGAGTCCGAGCCGGCGAAGTCGACGGTCTCGTCGGCGAGGGCCTTCTTGCCGTCGGAGGAGCCGGTCTTGGTGTAGGTCACCGCGGCCGAGCCGCCGGCGTCGCTCACGAGGCCGTTGAAGTCGGAGCTCACCTGCTGCTGGAAGGTGTCCTGGAAGCTCGAGCCCTGCCCGTCGAGGGAGGCGGAGAGGTCGGCGTAGCCCGAGGTGTCGGGCCCCTCGGAGGAGGCGGCGGTGGTGGTGCTGTCGCCCTCGCCGTTGCTCGACGAGGCACCGTCGGAGTCGCTGCCGCACGCAGCGGCCAGGAACGAGAGGACGGCCAGCACGGCGATCAGCCAGGCGAGGCCCTTGCGGTTCTTCAACGGATGCCCTCCTTGGGCGCGTTCGGGGTCGGAGCGCACGGTACGGAAGGCGGGTGACCCGCCAGGGTGAGGTCGGTGAACCGGAGGTGAACGACGCCGCAACAGTTGTCCAACCACCCCGGCGTGCTGCACCGAGAGGGGCCGAGGGCCCCGGCCAGGTGACGCTCAGGCGTCGACGGGGAGGACGGGCAGGAGCGACCGGTCGTGCTCGTAGGAGAGCTGAGCACGGGCCTCCCCCACCGTGAGCCATCGGACCTCGTCCACCTCGTCGTTGGGCTCGAACGCGCCGCCCAGCACGCGCATCGACCAGTACCGCACGAGCTTCGGGCGGCCCTTGTGGTCGTGGTAGCGGACCGACGGGAGCTCGGCACCGAAGGCCACCTCGAAGCCGGTCTCCTCGGCGACCTCCCGGGCCGCGGTCTGCTCGAACGTCTCGCCCGGGTCGCACTTGCCCTTCGGGAAGCTCCAGTCGTCGTAGCGCGGCCGGTGGACCACGAGCACCTCGAGGCCATCCGGCCCGGGACGAGCCAGGACCCCTCCCGCCGCCAGGACCTCGGGCGGCGTGTCGGCGGCGCCCATCAGGCGTCGACCTCGGGCCGGCGGGCCCGAGCGAGCGCCAGCTCCTGGAACCGGAGGTGGGCGTCGAGCGTCGTCGGCGCTCCCGGGGCGGTGACGCGCCGCCACCCGCCGTCGGGGCCGAGCGACCAGGCGAGGGCGTCGTCGGCGAGCACCACCTCGAGGATCTCGTCGACCCGACGGGCCAGCCGCTCGTCGACCACGGGCACCATCGCCTCGATCCGCCGGTCGAGGTTGCGGGGCATCAGGTCGGCCGAGCCGATGTAGGTGAGCGGCGCACCCGGGCCCGCCCCGTTGGCGAACCGGAAGATCCGGGAGTGCTCGAGGTAGCGGCCGATGAGCGAGCGCACCCGGATGTGCTCGGACAGCCCGGGCACCCCCGGACGCAGGCAGCAGATCCCGCGGACCACCAGGTCGATCTCGACGCCCGCCTGCGAGGCGGCGTAGAGGTGGTCGATCATCGTCGGGTCGACCAGGCTGTTCATCTTCATCGTGATGCGGCCCCGGTCGCCGAGCGCCGCCTCCTGGTCGATGAGATCGGTGAGCCGGCTGCGCAGCGGGTGGGGGGCCACGAGGAGCCGCCGGTACTGCACGTTGCGGCCGTAGCCGGTGAGGAAGTTGAACAGCTGGGCGAGGTCGGCCCCGATCAGCGGGTCGGCGGTCAAGATGCCGAGGTCCTCGTAGAGCTTGGCCGTCTTGGCGTTGTAGTTGCCGGTGCCGATGTGGCAGTAGCTGCGCACGCCGGTGCCCTCGTCGCGCACCACGAGCGCCGTCTTGGTGTGGGTCTTGAGACCGACGAGCCCGTAGGTCACGTGCACGCCCGCCTGCTCGAGGGCGCGGGCCCACCCGATGTTGTTGGCCTCGTCGAAGCGGGCCTTGAGCTCCACCAGCGCCGCCACCTGCTTGCCGCGCTCCGCGGCGCGGATGAGCGACTTGATGATCGAGCTGTCGCCCGACGTGCGGTAGAGCGTCAGCTTGATGGCGAGCACCTTGGGGTCTCGCGAGGCCTGGCGCACGAACTCCTCGACCGAGGTGGAGAACGAGTCGTAGGGGTGGTGCACCAGCAGGTCGCCATCGGCGATGACCGAGAAGATGTCGAGGCGCTCGTCCTCGTCGGTGGCCAAGCGGGCCTGGGTGACCGGCGTCCACGGCGGGTCCTTCAGGTCGGGCCGGTCGAGGTCGCGCAGGGCCCACAGCCCGCCGAGGTCGAGCGGTCCCGCCGACTCGTGCACCGCCTCGTCGGCGAGGTCGAGCTCGCGCACCAGCAGGTCACGCACCTCGGGCGTGGCCTCGGCGTCGATCTCGAGGCGCACCGCGGCGCCGAAGCGGCGCCGGCGCAGCTCCATCTCCACCGCGGCGAGCAGGTCGTCGGCCTCCTCCTCCTCGAGCGTGAGGTCGGCGTTGCGGGTGACCCGGAAGGCGAAGGTCCCGGCGACCTCCATGCCCGGGAAGAGCCGATCGAGGTGGGCGGCGATGACCTGCTCGAGCGGCACGAACCGCTCGCCGTCGGGCATCACCACGAACCGGGGCAGCAGGGGCGGCACCTTGACCCGGGCGAAGCGGCGCTCCTCGGTGAGCGGGTCGCGCAGCACCACGGCGAGGTTCAGCGACAGGCTGGAGATGTACGGGAACGGGTGCCCGGGGTCGACGGCCAGCGGCGTGAGCACGGGGAAGATGCGGGCCTCGAACTCCTCGACGAGGTACTCGCGGTCGTCTTCGTCGAGCTGGTGCCAGCTCGAGAACACGATGCCGACCTCGGCGAGGGCCGGCACGATCTCGTCGAGGAACAGGTGCTCGACGCGGTCGACCAGGTCGCCGACGCGCTCGGCGATGGCCCGCAGCTGGTCGTCGGGGCTCTTGCCGTCGGGCGAGGTGCGCCCGACGCGGGCGATGGCCTGGTCGGCCAGCCCGGCCACGCGGACCTGGAAGAACTCGTCGAGGTTCTGGCTGAAGATGGCGCAGAACTTGGCCCGCTCCAGCAGCGGCACCCGGGGGTCGGCCGCGCACTCGAGGACGCGAGCGTTGAAGTCGAGCCACGAGAGCTCACGGTTCACGAACCGGTCGGGATCGCCGCTCGCCGGCGTCGACCCTGCGACGTCGTCGGCCTGATCCATGGCCGGGATGGTAGCGATCGCAGGTGGCGGCCCGGTGGCCGGTGGGTGGCCGCCGGGTGGCGCGCTACTCGTCTTCGGGGAGCCCGAGGTCCCAGTCGAGCAGCAGGTTCTCGCGCTCGGCGTCGCGGATCACCCGCTCACGGTTGCGTCGGAACTGCGGGTCGTGCGGCGGCACGAGCTGCAGGCGAGCCTGCATCCGCACCCGGAAGCCCTCGACGAGCGCTCGGTCGCCGAAGTCGCTCTGGAGGTCCCAGTGCGGGGCGACCGGGCCCAGGTAGACGACGCGGACGTGGCCGCGGGGCGGCTCCTGGGAGAGGTCGGGCTCGGTGGCGGACATGGCGATCGATCCTAGCGGCGGCGCCGCCAGGGGCCCACGTCGCCGGGTCAGGGCCCGAGCGTGACCGAGAGGGTCTGGCGCTGCCCGCGCCGCTCGAGCACCACGTCGACCTGGTCGCCGGGCTGGTGGCTGCGCACGATCGAGGTGGCGTCGCCCGAGCCGTCGACGGCCTGCCCATCGATCTCGACGATGACGTCGCCCTCCTGGATCCCGGCGGCGCCCGCTGCGCTGTCGGGGTCGACCGCGGTCACGACCGCACCGGTGGACGCGGTGATGCCCAGCTCGTCCTTCACCGACTGGTCGAGGTCGGGCGAGTCGACGTCGATGGACGACACCCCCAGGATCGCCGTGTCGGCCGTGAGGTCGCCCCCACCCGCCTTGAGCTCCTCGATCAGGTCCTTCACCGAGTCGATGGCGATCGAGAAGCCGATGTTCTGGGCCCCCTGGATGATGGCCGTGTTGATGCCCACGACGTGCCCGTCGGCGTTGACGAGGGGGCCACCCGAGTTGCCCGGGTTGATGGCCGCGTCGGTTTGGATCAGGTGGTCGAGGGCGATGGTGCCGTCGTCGATGGCCCGGTCCTTCGCCGAGACGATGCCGCTCGTGACGCTCGGATCGCCGCCGAGGTTGAGCGCGTTGCCGATGGCGACCACCGGGTCGCCGACGAGGAGGTTGGCGCTGGAGCCCAGCGTGGCCGGGGTGAGGTCGGCGCGGTCGGCCTGGACGAGGGCGATGTCGTCGGAGGTCGACGCCCCCACGAGCGAGGCCGTCGAGGTGGTGCCGTCGCTGTAGCGGATGGTGATGCTGCCGCCAGCGCCCTCGATCACGTGGGCGTTGGTGAGGATGAGGCCGTCCTCGGAGATGATCACGCCCGATCCCGCGCCGCCGAAGAGGCTGTTGGGCGAGCCGGTCTGGATCGTCACCACCGAAGGGCGGATGATGTCGAGCACCCGCTGGATGTCGAGCGGGCCGTCGGCCCGGAGCGGCGCGGTGGTCGTGGTGCTCGAGCCGGCACGCTCGCCGGTGCCGGCGCGATCCCCCCGGCCGGCGGCGTAGCTGGCGAAGGCGGCCCCCACCATGGCCGCCCCGAGCAGGAACGCGGTGAAGGCCACGAGCGCTCGACCGGTTCGCCGGTGCCGGTGGGGCGCGGCGGGCGCCTCGGCGAGGTGGGGCGAGGGCCACGTCGTGGGCGGCGCGGCGGGCGCTCCGCCAGGTCGGCCGCCGTCGCCGACGGGCGCCCGGCCGCCGGCCGCCGGCGATCCGGTGACCCACGACGGGGGCGTCGACGAGGCCGGC
>JAGQSL010000446.1 GCA_020439525.1 Acidimicrobiales bacterium
GACGCGGACACTGCGGCCAATGGCTTCGGTGGCGACGGCGCCGGTCCGAATCCCCCGGTCGCGGGTGGTGAACCGATGCCGAGCCTCTTCGTCGACTCCTCCAAGGACAACGACTTCTGGGGTCGCGGCTTCACGACCACGGGTGAGGTCGTCATCGGCGAGATGAAGTCTCCGCGCGGTGGCGGCGGTGGTGGCGGCGGCGGTGAGGGCCTCCCCCGCACCGGCTTCGACGTGCAGGATCCGCTGACGCTCGCGTTCGGCCTGATCGCCGCGGGTGGGGCGATGCAGGTGTGGAGCGCCCAGCGTGCCCGCCTCGAGGCCACCGCCCTGCCGGTGGTGGCCGCCGAGGGCGACGCGCCTCCGGCCTGACGCCGGCTCAGAACAGCTCGACGTCGCCCAGACCGAGGTCCCAGTCCGCCTTGGTCGCGCCCTCGTCGCGCCCGAGCGGCCGGCGGACCAGCACCGGGCCCTGGCCGGGGAGGCGGAGGAAGCCCGCCCGATCGAGCGCGGGGCCGCCGAGGCGGATGACGTAGTCGGCCTCGGCGTCGCGGGCCACGGCGCGCTCGAGGGCGAGGCGGGCCCGGCCGTCGCCCCCGGGCACGAGCAGCTCGCAGAGCGCGGCCTCTCGGGCCGCGCCGCGCCGGCGCACCCGCCAGATGGCGGCCCCCTCCGCCGGATCGGCGCCCAGCGTGGTGGCCCGGTAGTGGAGGGGGCCGAACCCGTAGCGCCAGCGCAGGTGGTCGACGCTGCGCTCGGTGGCCAGCCCCGCCGGCGGCGCGAGCGAGGCCAGCAGCGCGTGGGCACCGGGCCCGTCGAGGAGCTCGGCCACCGTGGTCCCGGCGTCGCTCGGCGCCGACCAGCGCTCGGCCGGGACCTTCGAGCGGACCATGCGCACGAGGGCGGCGAGCGACGCCGGCCGGACGTGCGGCGCCAGGGTGCCGACCTCGGTCCACCCCATCGTCAGGTAGCCGGGTCGGCTCTTGTCGTTCGGGGTGTTGAAGACCAGGTCGACGCCGGCGTCGCGCAGCTCCTCGAGGGCATGGAGGGTGAGCAGCCGGAAGATGCCCCGGCCCTGGTGGTCGGGGTGGGTCGCGGTGTCCACGGCCCGCACGGCGAGCCGGGGAGCGCCGTCGGTGCCGACCAGGCGCCAGCGCAGGAACGTGCGGAACCCGATGGGCCGCCCCTCGTCGTCGAGCGCGACCCAGGCCGGCGACCGGCCGGCGGGGTTCTGGTCGTGCTTCCACGAGAAGAACGCGTCGAAGAGGTCGTCGGGCACCCAGCCCAACGAGGCGGCGAGCAGTTCGAGCACCGCCTCGCGGTCGGCGGGCTGGGCCGCCCGGACGGGCGGGGCCGGACGATCGGTGCTCACGCCACGAGCTCCCGGTAGCGGGCCTCGTAGCGGGCGACGGCGGCGGCGATCGAGAGCTCCTGGCCCCGGACGGCCGCAGCAGCACCCATCGTCGCCCGCCGGTCCGGGTCGGCGGCCAGGGCGACGAGCGCGTCGGCCAGGGCCTCGGGGTCGCCGGGGGCCACGAGCACCCCGGTGGTGCCGTCGGCCACCACCTCGGGGATCCCCCCGACCGCGGTGGCCACGGTCGGCAGGCCCAGCACGGCGGCCTCCACGAGCGCCAGCGGGAAGCCCTCGGCCACCGAGGGCAAGCAGGCCAGGTCGGCGGCCGCCGCCACCCGGACCGCATCGTCGCGGTAGCCCAGCAGCAAGAAGCGGTCGCCCAGCCCCGAGCGGCGGTGGCGCGCCGCGATCTCCTCGGCGAGGGGCCCCTGGCCGAGGGTGACGAAGCGGAGCCGAGGTTCACGGGCGATCGCCAGGGCGGCCGCGGCGAGCAGGTCGGGGTACGCCTTGGGCGCCCGCAGGTTGGCGGCGGTGACCACCACGACCTCGTCGGGACCGATGCCGAGCTCGGCGCGCACCTCGTCGCGAGCGCCCACGGCCGCAGCGCGCACCTCCGGTGCGTCGACCCCGTGGAGCACCACCTCGCACCGGCGCCCGATCGCCGAGGGCAACGAGCGGCGAACGGCCTCGGACACCGCGAAGCGAGCGTCGTCGAGTGGGGCGGTGGCGGCGTCGGCGAGGTTGGTGAGCCGGGCGCGCGACGACCACAGCGAGTGGTAGGTGACCACCAGGGCCGGGCGGGCCGACCGGCGGATGGTGCGGGCGACGAGGCGCGCACCCACGGCCGGGACCGGGGCGTGGGCGTGGACGACGTCGGTGCCGGAGGCCACCATCAGCGAGCGCAGGCGCCACAGCCAGCGCGGATCGAGCCCGCGGCGCCCGCCGAGGCAGCGCACCGCCACGCCCTCCGCCTCCACCGCACCGCTCAGGTGATCCTTGTGCGCCAGGAGGTGGGCCACCACGCCCTCGACCTCGCCGCGGTGGCGGTGGCGGGCCGAGAGCAGGACCACCCGCTCCGCCCCGCCGGGCCCGAGGCCCTTCAGGAGCCAGAGCACCTGCACCGCCCCTCCCTCCCGTGCGCTGCGGCACGGCCGCGAAGCGTGCTGATCGATCGTCTGCGGTACGGTAGCGGCTTCGTCCGGCGCGAGGGGCCGGGTGCCGACGTCACGGGGGGCGCGTCGCGCCCCGAAGGGGAAGCCGCGTGGAGCTCGCCGACATCCTGGGTTCGATCCGCCGCCACCTGCGGATCGCCGTGGGGATCCTGATCATCGCCGTGATCTTGCTCGTGGCCTTCCTCGTCACCCGCCAGACCGTGCTGCCGCCGAAGCGCTACGAGGCGACCGTCCAGATCCTCATCCCGGCGCGAGACACCGACGGGGTGCGCCCCGAGGGCGTCCCGCCGATCCTCCTGCAGGGCCAGGTGTCGCTCGCCCAGAAGGACGCCACCAAGGACGACGCCAACAAGCGCGGCGAGTTCGCCGCCGACCAGCGCGACGACATCCGCTACCGCGCCGTGCTCAACGAGGCGGGCGACATCATGACGGTCGCCGCCTCGGCCCGGCAGGAGGACACCGCCCAGAAGGCCGCCGACGCCTACGCCGACGCGTACATCGGCGCCCGGCGCAAGACCGTGGCCGACACCACCGCCAGCGCCCAGAGCGGCGCCCGGTCGTCGCTCGTGACCCTGAACGACCAGCTCCGCGAGATCGAGAAGGAGCTGCGCGACCAGAACATCGAGCTTCCCGACGTCGTGCGCGAGTCCACCGATGGCGACGGCAACTCGGTGCCCACGGTGATCGACACCCAGGGCCTGAACCTCGACCAGACGCTGCTCGTCTACAGCCGCAACTCGATCATCAACCAGATCCTGCGGACCCGCCAGACCTACGCCCAGCTCGAGGCCGACCGGCTCACGCCGCGGTCCTACACGGACGTGGTCGAGAAGCCGGCACCCCAGACCATCACCCCCGAGCCGCCGTCGCCGCTGATCCCGATCGCCGTCGCCCTCGGCGGCGGCCTGCTGCTGGCGCTGGCGGTGCCCGTGCTGATGGACCGCTTCGACCACACCATCAAGGACGCTCGCACCGCCTCCACCACCCTGGGCGCCCCGGTGCTGGCGGCGATCCCGGCCTGGTCGCGCACCGACGACCGCACCATCCCCGCGCCCGGCACCGAGCTCGACCGCGCCTACCGGTCGCTCGCGGCCACGAGCGTCGCCACCGACCGGTTGCCGCGCACCCTCCTCGTCTCGTCGCCCGACGGCACGCCGCAAGATGCCGTGGCGGCCTGCTTCGCCGTAGCCCTCGCCGAGATCGGCGTGCGCGTGGTGCTGGTGGGCACGAGCACCAACCACGACTGGTACACGGGCGCCCGCGCCGACGACGAGCTCGCGGGGACCCACCTCCCCGACCTGCTGGTGCGCGCCCACGACGGCGACCTCGATGCCACGATCCTCGACCGGCTCGGCTCCGCCGAGGTGCCCAACCTCTTCGTGGTGCCGCCCGGGACCGAAGACGATCCCTACCTGTCGCTCGACGGGCTGCCGCCGCTGCTCAGCATCCTCTCGCAGGACGACGTCGACATCGTCATCATCGCCGGGCCGCCCTTCCTCGCCGACCCGAACGCGACGATCCTGTCGTGGGCCACTCGCCACGTCCTGTGGTGCATCCGCACCGGCGCCGTCACCGAGGCCCAGGCGCGCGAGGCGGCCTCGCGCCTCGAGCTGGCGGGCGTGGCCCCCTTCGGCCTGGCCCTCATCGGCCGGGAGTCCTGAGGTCGGGCCGGTGGCGGCCCCGCTCGTGGTGCACCTCGGCGCGCCCGATCGCGTGGCCCGTCGGCTGGCGAGCCCTCCCTCGCTCCACGCTCGGCAGCTGGTGGCCACCAGCCCGTGGCGAGCCGACGTGCTGGTGCTCCACGGCCGCCGGGCCCGCCGCGTGCCCCGCGTCGCCGGCCCCACCCTGGTGGTCCGTCGCCCCGCACCCGGCGAGCGGCCCGGCTTCGCCGACCGGGCCAGCCTGCGCCGCACCGACCTCGTCGTCGTCCACGACCCCGGGGAGGCAGCCGCGTGGTCGACGGCCGTGGGCCGACCGGGCGCGTGCGTCGACGTGCTGGCCGACGACGACCCCGCGGCGTGGGCCGCGCTCGTGCGGCGCGCCCTCGACCCGGCACCCGGCGTGGCGGTTCGCCGCCTCGGCGACGAGCTGCTGGTGGCCCCGACGGTGCCCACCGGCCGGGTCGAGCGGCTGACCGGAAGCGGCCCGGCCATCTGGGAGCTGCTGCACGCGGGGCGCAGCGCCGTCGAGGTCGCCGAGACCCTCCGCCCCGACGATCCCGAGGCCGTGGCGGTGGTCGACGCGTTCGCGAGCGACCTCGCCGCTCGCGGCGTGGGGGTGACGGCGTGAGCCCGCTCGACGCATTGGCCGGGTACGGGCTGGCGGGCGCGGCGCACCTCGCCCCGACCGGGTGGGGCGCCCACCTCGACGAGGTGGTGGGCGATGGCCTGGCCGGGCTGCTCGTGGCCGCCCACGATGCCGGCGACGTGGCGCTCACCGAAGCCGAGCGCGACCAGCTGGCCGAGCGCCTCGCCCAGGAGGCCCAGCTGGCGGTGCGCCTCGAGGCGGAGCTGCTGCGCCTGCGCCCCGTCCTCGACCGCCACGGCGCCGTGGTGCTGAAGGGTCCGGCCCTGGCCCACGGCCTCGGGATCGACCCCGCGACGCGGCCGTTCTCGGACCTCGACCTCCTCGTGGCCCCTCGCTCGATCGACCGCGTGCTGGGCGAGCTCGCCCGGCTCGGCTACGAGCGGCCCCGCCCCGATCCGTCGCCCCGCTTCGCCTCGCTCGTGGCCAAGGCCACGGCGGTGGCCCACCCCACGGGGCTGCTGGTCGACCTGCACCGCACCGTGACGCTCGGGGCCGCCGGGGAGCGGATCGACGTCGACGAGGTGCTCGCCGGGCGCATCGAGGTGACGGCGGGCGACGTGGCCGTCCCCGCGCCGGCGTGGTCCACCCACCTCGTCGTGGTCGCCCTCCACGCCGCGCTGGGCGACGGCCTGCGCCGCCCCCGATCGATCCGCGACGTGGCCCTCGTGGCCCACCACGCCGACCTCGATGCCCGCGGCGCGCTGGCCCTCGCCCGGCGGTGGCAGGTGCACCAGCCCGTCGCCGCTGCCCTGGATGCGGTGCAGCGCCGGCTCGGCGTCGAGCTGCCCGAGGTCCTCGCCGACGCCGCCGAGGGTGCGGCGAGCTGGGCCCCCCCGCGCCAGCCCCGGCTCGACCAGCTCAGCTCGGGGGCCAGCCTCCGCGCCCGCCGCGCCCTGGCCCGCTCGATGGTGGCGCCCACGCCGACGTACCTTCGCTGGGCCTACGGCCCTCGACCGCTGCCGGCGCTCTACTGGCGACGCTGGCGCGATCTCGGGCGGACCACGACCCTCGAGGGGGTGGGGGCGTGACCATCGCCGACGGCGCGCCCCGCGGCGACGACGCCACCATCCGCTCGGGCACCGTGGACCCGGCCCAGCCGGGCCAGCCGTGGTGGAGCTACCGCCGAGCTGCGGGACCGCCACCTACCGACCCCGTCGACGGCGACCACCCGTCGCGGCGCACGGTCGAAGCGGCGCGGCTCGCCGCGCTGGTGGCCCCCGAGCCGCCCGCACCCACCGGTCCCGATCGCTCGGCCCCATCGCGCCCGGTGGCCTCGGTGGACCTCGACGCCGACCCCGCCTCGCCGGTCCTCCCCCTCGCCCTGGCCATCCTCGCCACGATCGCGATCATGGCGTGCGCCCGCCTCGAGGTGGCCGGCGGCATCGGCACGTACCTCGTCCCGATCGCCGCCTTGCTCTACGGCAGCGCCTTCGCCCGCCACGTGCGGATCCGCCACCCGCGCGAGCCGTTCCTCGGGCGGTGGATGATCGCCGGCATCCTCGTGAAGCTCGGCGCGTCCTACGCCCGCTACTTCACCCTCGTGAACACCTACGGCGGCCAGGGCGACGCCACCGGCTACGACACCTACGGCCGCCAGTTCGCCGCGGCGTGGCTCCACGGCGGCACCGAGCCCGAGCTGCCCGACCTGCGCCGCACCAACTTCCTCCGGTGGTTCACCGGCGTCGTGTACTACCTGTTCGGGCCCAACATGGTGGCCGGGTTCTTCATCTTCGGCCTCCTGGCGCTCGTGGGCTCGTACCTCTGGTACCGGGCCACGGTCGACGCCGTGCCGTTCACCAACGCCAAGCTCTACCTGGCGCTCGTGCTGTTCGCACCGAGCATCGCCTTCTGGCCGTCGTCGGTGGGCAAGGAGTCCCTGATGCAGCTCGGGATCGGGGTGGTGGCCTTCGGCACCTCGCTCGTGCTGCGCCGCCGGCTGATCTCGGGGCTGCTCGTGGCGGCGCCGGGCGGCTGGCTCCTGTGGGTCGTGCGCCCGCACCTGCTCGCCCTCGTGACGCTCGCCGCGGGCGTCGCCTACCTCACCGGACGCCTCGAACGGTCCGGCAAGGCCTCGAACTCGTTCCTGTCGCGCCCCGGCGGCGCGGTGATCATCGCGGCGCTCATGGTGTTCACCGTCAACCAGGGCGCCGAGTTCCTCGGCATCGACAGCCTGTCGCTCGCCTCGATCCAACAGGAGCTCGACGACCAGACCGCGCGCAGCGCCCAGGGCGGCTCGGAGTTCGACAACGGCGGCAACTCGCTGAACCCGATCTACCTCCCTCGGGGCGCGGTCACGGTGCTGCTGCGGCCGTTCCCGTGGGAGACCGACAGCGCCCTGCAGCTGGTCTCGTCGCTGGAGTCGGCACTGCTCGGCGTGCTGATCGTGGTGCGCCTCCGGTCCGTGCGGCTGTCCATCTCGCAGGCACGGCGCACCCCGTTCCTGATCTACGCGTGGACGCTGACGATCGCGTACTCGATGACGTTCTCGTCGTTCGCCAACTTCGGGCTGCTCGTGCGCCAGCGCTCGCTGGTGCTGCCCGCCCTGTTCGTGCTGCTCGTGCTCGAGCCCCCCGACGAGCCCGAGGAGGACGCCGTCGCCGATCCGGCGATCGCGGGGGCGGTCCTCGGTGGGCGCTAGGCGCTGGCTGCAGCGCGGGGTGAAGGCGGCGGCGGTGGCCGCCGACGGGCTGCGCCGACCACCCGACGGCGTGGTGGTGCTCATCTACCACCGCGTCGGTGGGGGCTCGTCGAGCGAGGTCGACCTCCCCGCCGACCGCTTCGACCAGCAGCTGGCCTGGCTGGTGGAGCGAGGCCGGCCGATCGCGCTCGCCGAGGCCGTGGAGGTCGTCGCCGGGCGGCGCCCCGTCCCGGTCACCACCGACGGCGGCCCCCCGGTCGCCATCACGTTCGACGACGGCACCGCCGACTTCGCCGAGGTGGCCGTCCCGCTGCTCGAGCGCCACGGGGTGCCGGCCACGCTGTACGCGGCCACCGAGTTCATCGACGAGGGCCGAGCGTTCCCGGGCGACGCGCCTCCGGTGTCGTGGGCGGCCCTCGCCGACGCCTGCGCCACCGGCCTGGTGAGCGTCGGCTCGCACACCCATCGGCACCGGCTCCTCGACCGCCTCGATCCGGACGCGGTGGCCGACGAGCTGGACCGCTCGATCGAGCTCATCGGCGAGCAGCTGGGCACGGCTCCGGTCGACTTCGCCTACCCGAAGGCCGTCCTCGGCTCGGCGGCCGCCCGTGCCGCGGTGGCGCAGCGGTTCCGCTCGGCTGCCGTGGCCGGCACCAAGGCCAACCCCGTGGGCGCGGACCTCCAGCGCCTGGCCCGCTCGCCGATCCAGCGGGGCGACGCGCCGGCCCACGTGCACCGCAAGGCCGATGGCGGCATGGCGCTCGAGGACCAGCTCCGGCGGCTGCTGAACCGGCGCCGCTACACCGGGGCGACCACGTGAGCGCACCGGTCCTCGCGCACCTCACCACCACCGACATGAGCCTCGAGCTGCTCCTCGGCCCGCAGCTCGAGGCGTTCGCCGCCGCCGGCTTTCGGGTGGTGGGCGTGTCGGCCGACGGGCCCTACGTCGCGACCCTGCGCGACCGGGGCATCGAGCACGTCGCCCTGGCCCACTCGACCCGGGCGATGGCGCCCCACCGCGACGTCCGCGCCGTCGCCGAGCTGGCGGGCGTCCTCGGTCGCCTCCGCCCCGACGTGCTGCACACCCACAACCCCAAGCCCGGCCTCTACGGCCGGGTGGTGGGCCGCACCCGGCGGGTGCCGGTGGTCGTCAACACGGTGCACGGGCTCTATGCCCTGCCCGAGGACCCGTGGCCGAAGCGGGCGGTCGTCTACGGCCTCGAACGCCTGGCCGCCACCTGCTCGCAGGCCGAGCTGGTGCAGAACCCCGAGGACCTCGCCGTCCTGCGCCGCCTCGGCGTCCCCGACGAGCGCCTCGTGCTGCTCGGCAACGGGATCGACCTCGCCCGCTTCGACCCCCGGCGAGTCGATGCCACCTCCCGGGCGCGCGCCCGGGCCGAGCTCGGCGCCACCGGCCCCGATGACGTCGTGGTGGGCCTCGTCGGGCGGCTCGTGCGCGAGAAGGGCTACCCCGAGGTGTTCGCGGCGGCCGACGCCTTGCGCACCCGCTGCCCTACGGTGCGCTTCGCCGCGATCGGGCCCGACGAGCCCGACAAGGGCGATGGCCTCGGCGCCGACGACCGAGCGCTCGCCGAGCGCGCCGGGGTGCGCCTGCTCGGCCACCGCCGCGACGTGGAGGCGCTGTACCCGGGGATGGACGTCTTCGTGCTGGCATCGCACCGCGAGGGGTTCCCGCGGGCCGCCATGGAGGCGGCGGCGATGGGGGTGCCGGTGATCGCGACCGACATCCGGGGCTGCCGCCAGGTGGTCGACCCCGACGCCACGGGCCTGCTCGTCACGCCTCGCGATCCGGCCGCCCTCGCCGACGCGGTGGCCGCCCTCGCCGACGACCCCGATCGGCGGGCGCGCTTCGCGGCGGCCGGCCGGGCCAAGGCCGAGCGCGAGTTCGACCAGCAGCACTGCATCGACACCACCCTCGCCACCTATGACCGGTTGCTGCGCCGGGCCGGCGGGCGCCTCCCGGCGGGTGCGGCGTGAGCCGCGCCGACGCGGTCCGCACGGGCACCGAGGCCGACGCCGTGGGCGCGGCCCGCCTGCACACCTCGGAGCTGCCCGAGGGCTTCCTCGTGACCCTCGGCACACCGTTCCTGGTTCGGCTATACACGCGGGTCGTCCGCTTCCGAGGGTCCTTCCTGCTGGTCATGGGTGACGAGAGCGACATCGACGGCTTCGTGGCCGTGGCCGAGCGCACCGGTGACCTGTACCGGGAGTTCCTCCGGCGCGACGGGGTCCGGGCCGGGCTAGCCGCCGTCCCGGCCCTCGCCCGGGCGCCCCGGCGGACCTGGGAGACGCTCCGCTACGGCACGGGCGGTGCCGACCTCTCCGACCTGCCCGACGCCGAGATCCTCTCGGTCGCGGTGGCGCCGCGAGCCCGGGGCCGGGGCGTGGGGCGAGCCCTCGTGGCGGCGGCCACCGACGAGCTCGGGGCGCGAGGGGTGGGAGCGGTCCGCGTGGTGACCGCAGCCGACAACGAGCCCGCTCGGCGGATGTACGGAGCGGCCGGCTTCTCGCCGCGCGCCACCACCGAGGTGCACGCCGGCGTGGAACAGGTCGTGCTCGCTTGGCCCTGATCGTCCCCTTCCTCGTCACCCTGGCCATCACGCCGGCGGTCGCCCGCCTGGCGGTGCTGCTCGACGTGGTCGACCGGCCCGGCCCGCTCAAGCTGCAGCGAGCGCCGATCCCCTACCTGGGCGGCGTCGCCGTCGCGCTCGGGATGGTCGGTCCGGTGGCGGTCGCCTGGCCGGCCGCGCTGATCCCCCTGGGGCTGGCCCTCGCCCTGGGCCTGGCCGACGACCGGGCCGCGCTGCCTCTCACCGTGCGCCTGCCCTGCGAGGTGGCCATCGGCCTGGCGGCGGTGGCCGTCGTGCCCGGGCTGCACCTGGCGAGCGGCGCGCTGCTGGTGGTGGGGCTGGTGCTGCTGCTCAACGCCACCAACCTCCTCGACGGCCTCGACGGCCTCGCCGGTGGCACCGTCGCCGCCGGGGCGATCGGGTTCGCCGTGCTGGCCCCCGACGGCCACGAGGTTCTCGCCCTCGCCCTCGCCGGCGCCCTCGCGGGGTTCCTCGTCTGGAACCGGCCCCCGGCTCGCATCTACCTCGGCGACGCCGGGTCGTACCTGCTGGGGACGGCCCTGGCCCTGCTGCTGGCGTCGATGGTCAACGCCGACGACCTCGGGCTCAGCCGCTCGACGCCGGCCCTCCTGTTCATCGCCGCGCCCGCCGCCGACACCATCGTGGCGATCGTCCGCCGCTACCGGGCGGGCCAACCGCTCGTCCGCGGCGACCGGGGCCACATCTACGACCAGCTCCTCGCCCGGGGCGTGCCGGCCCCCTGGGTGACGGTCACCTTCGTGGTGGCCCAGTCCCTCCTCGTGGCGATCGGCCTCGCCATCGCCACCCTGCCCTCCGAGGTCGCGTGGCTGGCCACCGCCGCCGTCATCGGCGTGGTCAGCGTCGCCGTGCTGGCCGCCTTCACCGACCCGAACGCGGACTGGGCCGACAACAGCCCGGTGGTCGACGTGCTCGGCACGGCCGTGCGGATCGAGGCGCCACCGAAGCTCCAGCGCCAGCTGCGCCCGCTCGTGGCCGGCCTCGTCACCGGCCGCCCGGCCACGCGGGTCCTCGCGCTCGAGCCGTCGCCGGGCAGGGCGGGCCTGGTGCTGGTGGAGGACGGGACCGAGGTGATGGGTGGCATCGGCGCCGACGTGGCCGCCGCGACGGTCATCTGGCGGCTCAACGAGCACGCCGCCTCCGCCGAGGGGTACCAGGTGATCCACGCCGGCGTGGTGGCCCGCGGCCAGCGGGCGGTGATCCTCCCGGGACGCTCGGGGGCCGGCAAGACCGAGCTGTGCGCCGCGTGCATCCGCGAGGGGTTCACCTACCTGAGCGACGAGCAGGCCGCGCTCGACCGGCGCAGCGGGCTGCTCAGCCCGTACGCCAAGCCGCTCGGGATCGGCGACCGGGTCGTGGCCCCGGCCGAGATCGGGCCGCTGCGCCCCACCCAGCCGACGCCCCCCGCGGCCATCGTCTTCCCGAACTACCACGTGGCCGCCATCGAACCGGCGCCGTCCACCGTGCCACCGTCGCTCGCCCTGCTCGGCCTGTGCGCCCACGCCAAGCACGTGGACCGGGAGGGGTTCCTGTGGCTCGCGGGGCTGGCCCGCACCTGTCCGACGCTGTCGGTGACCTACGCCCGCTCGGCCGATGCCATCGCCGTCGTCGAGGAGGCGTTGGCGGCCGCGCCGGCGCACCCGCAGGTGCGGCCGGCCCGGCCGATGCGCTCGGGCCCCCACGTGGAGGGGGTCACCGCGGTGGCCATGGACGACGAGGTCGTGCTGTTCCGCGCCGAGACCTCCACGGTCCACCACCTCAACCGAAGCGCCGCGTTCATCTGGCGGACCGGCGCCCGTGCTCGCGGCGAGGCGCTGGTCCGAGCCTGCCTCGAGGACGCGCCCGACGGGGCCCTCGAAGCGGACGAGGTGCGCGCCACGGTCGCCTGGCTGGCATCGAGCGGGCTGCTGCCCGACGACGGCGACGCCCTGGTGAGCGTGCGGGCGACGGGGGGCGACGATGATCCCGTGGTCGGAGGCTGAGCTCCACGCCGGCCTGGTGGCCGGCGCCGCCGGGACGCTCGCCGTCCTCGCCGTGCTCGTGCTGCGCGTCCGCCGGGCGGCGCCCGACGAGCGGCCGCCGCCGTGGCCCTACGGGGGCCTGGTGGTGGTCGCTGCCGGGCTGGCCGCGG
>JAGQSL010000447.1 GCA_020439525.1 Acidimicrobiales bacterium
CGACCACGAGGTTCGCCGCGGCCTCCGCGGCCGCGTGGGCGCCACGCAGGTCCTCGCTCTCGTGCCACGTCGACACGAGCGCGTCGATCTCCTCGAGCCGAGCGCGCACGGCGGCGGCATCGTCGTCGTCCGGCGACGATGCCGGTACCGCTCGGCGGGGCTGGGCCCGTTCCGGCGTTGCGTCGCCGCACGCGACGAGCAGGGCGAGCAGGGCGAGGACGACCGCGAACCGCTTCACCCGATCAGTGTCTCCCCGATCGACGCCGAACGTTCGAGGACGGCCGAGAGTTTCGGGAATCGTTCGCGTTCGATCCGGCGACGGAGGCGACCTCGCCCGCCGCCACCCCCCGGGGGCCGAGGTCCGGTCCAGCTCCACCGGGACGGATCAGCGGTGCAGGGCGGTCCACGAGAGCAGCACGGCCGGGTAGGTCGCGGCGAAGGCCCACACGAAGGTGTTGAGACCCATGACGACCGCGGTCGCGAGGTGGAAGAGCAGGCCTGCTGCGAGCACGGCGACGACGCCGGGCGCGGGCAGGAGCAGGGCCAGGGGGAAGCACACCTCGCCGACCATGACCGCCCAGGAGAGCGCCACGCGCAGGCGCCGCCGACCCCACAGCAGATCTGCAGCCCAGGGCGCTCCCAGGCTTCGCAGGTTCGCGACCCAGCCGAGCGCCACGCCCTCGCGCCAGAGCGGCGAGCCGAGCTTGGTCACGCCTGACGTGGCGTAGGCGAGCGCGGCGAAGGCGGCGATGTAGTAGAGCCCGATGCTGGGGACGTCGAACCAGCGGCAGACGGCGAACGCCGAGAGCCCGAGCGCCACCTGCACCGAGATGTCGTCCGCGGCCTCCTGGCCCCAGCGCAGGCGGACCGAGAACGTCACCAGCAGCGCGGCCAGCATGACGACGGCGACGAGCGTGAGGGCCTCGGCGGTGGCGAGCGCCAGCGTCATCGCCGCGAGCAGCCGCAGCACCAGCAGGGCGACGATGCCGGGGGCACCGAACAAGGTCTCCCGTACGCGCTCCAACACGGCGGGCCGACGCGGCACGGAGCACCGCATGACCGTCCACGGGTGGAGGCCGCCGGGGCCGAGCTCCTGGCGCACCGCGAGGTGCTCGAGGGTGGTGATGGTCTGGCCGATGCCGAGCAGGACTGCGGAGGCGCGGAAGACGTGGTCCGGATCGCCGAACCAGCCGAGGCTGGCGTCGAGACCCGTCGCGGCGATCACGTCGCCATCGCCGTGGTGCGCTCGAGTCGGTGCACCGCCGAGCAGAAGAGCACCCGGGGCGATTCTTCCGGTTCGTGCCCGTAGCGCTCGACGACGAGGAACTGGCGGGCGCGGACGTCCTCGTCGGCGGGCTCGGCGCCCACCACCCCGAGCAGCACCAGGTACGGCGTCGTCAGCTCGATCGCGACGGGACGGTCCTCCAGCGCGGCGCCGGCGCGGACGAGGTCCACCAGCAGCGGCCGCACCGGCAGCCAGCGGCGCTTCTGCGGGTTCCACAGCACCTGCGACCAGTGGCGGAGCGGCACCATCGACACCTCCCGGCAGGGGCGCGGCGCGCCGTCGACGTCGTGGTCGCGCACCACGAGGTGGAGGTCGCTACGTCCCGGGATGGGCGCGAACAGGCGGTACTGGCGCAGCAGGAGGAGCCGGGACGTCCGCCGCGCGAGCTCCGCTCGATCGTGGAGCTGGTAGCGAAGGCTCAGGACGAACAGGGCGACCAACCCGGCCGACGTGATCGCGCTGACGGCAGTGCCCATCACGGGTGCGCCCGGCGCCGACGCCGCGGTCGCGAACCGAGCTGCTCCGCGATGCGCAGCAGCTCGTCGATCGACCCGTGCTCGACCACGTCGCCGACGCGCTGCGCCGTCGCGTCGACCTGGGCGGCGAGGGGGACGAGCGCGGCGGTCCGGGGCTCCGCCGGCCCGAGGTCGACGGGGGGCCGGACCACCACGGGCACGTCGCGCAACGCACCGACGGCGAACATCCGATCGACGAGTCGCAGCTCGAGGTCGCTGAGCAGGGCGAACCGCATCGGATCAGACCCGATCGCCCGCCATCTGGGCCAGCACCCAGCGCGCCACCGGTGGCGCCTCCCCGCGGGTCCCCTCCCAGGTGAAGACGCCGCCGTCGAGGGCGGCGGCGATGGCGTCGGACACCTCGCGGAAGCGACTGCGGGCCGCGACGGCGTTGTCGAAGAGGGCGAGCGCCGCCGCGCCCGGCGACGCGACGCGGGGCTCCCACCCGGCGCCCGGCACGTGGCACGTCGAGAGGACGGCACCGATCCTCAGGGGGGCGGTGCCCGCCCGGCCTCCGAGGTCGGTGACCTCGACGAGGTCCGGGAGGTGGCCGGGGGTGGTGCGGACGCTCAGCGGCTTGGCGAACGGGTGCACCCAGCCGTCCTCGTCGAGCACGGCGTACTCGTCGGAGTAGTAGTCGGCCCCCGCGCGCACCAGCTCCGCCACCAGGCTGGTCTTGCCCGTCAGCGTCCGACCGGGCACGACCACAGCGCGGTCGTGCCAGCCGACCACCCCGGCGTGGACGAAGATCCGACCTCGCGCTCGCGCTGCGACGACGTGCCGTGCTCGGGCCGCGAAGGAGCGCGCCAGGTGCTCGAGGTCGACGTGCTGCGCGACGTGCCGCCTCCCGGCGTACAGGTGGAGCGCAGGCCCGGCGGCGCCATGGTGGCGCAGCACGCTGTAGAGGC
>JAGQSL010000448.1 GCA_020439525.1 Acidimicrobiales bacterium
GAGCACGCGGACGTCGACCTCGCCGTCGAGCGCCTTGGCCGCGGTCTCGGCCGACTGCATCGTGGCGGAGAGCTGGCTCGAGAGGTTGATGCAGACCACCGGATCGCCGTCGGCGGCGGCCTCGCGGAACGCCGCCTCGAAGGCGCCGGGGGACGGTGCGGCGGTGGCCGGGAGCACGTCGAGCTCGGCCATCTTGTCGTAGAACGCCTGCGGGCTGAGGTCGACGCCGTCGACGTACTCGTCGTCACCGAAGCGGATGGTGAGCGGCACGACCCGGATGTCGTGGGCGGCGAGGTGCTCCTCGGTGAGGTCGGCGGCGCTGTCGGTGACGATCTTGACGGGCAAGGTGGGCTCCGTGGACGGGAGGGGGACGGACGATCGGTGCTTCGACCCGCGGGCGCGGGCTGCGGTTACACGCCGGGGGCCGAGCGCGCTCGGCGGGTGCGCAGCCAGTGGCGGCCCCACCAGACGGCGAGGAACCCGGCCGCGCCCACGGTGAGCAAGATGCCCACCTCGGAGACGGCGGTCGAGCGCACCACGTAGCGGCTCTCGGCCAGGACCACGCCGTCGTCGGGCGAGCGCACGGTGATCCGCACCGGGGTGTCGCCCGTGGCCCGGGCCTGGACCTGGACGTCGACCACGGTGCGCTCCGAGTCGAGGGTGGCCTCGATGCGGTCGTCGGGGAGCTCGAGGCGATCGGAGGCCTCGAGCTGGATCACCACCTGCACGGGCTCGTCGAGGGAGGAGGAGATCGGCAGCGGGAACGTCCCCTCCTGCGCCCCGAGCGTGACCGTGTCGCTCTCGGGGAGGTCGATGGACGAGAAGGTGTCGGCGAGGTCGCGGCGCACGCCGTCCACCTCGGCGCGGCGGTCCTCGAGCGGCAGCTCGGCCGCGGCGCTGAGCGCCAGGGCCCGCTCGATCGGGCGCAGCAGGTCGGCGCGGTCGCCCACCATCGACGTGTAGCTCGCCTCGTCCGCGCGAGCGGCGCGCAGCTCGTCGGGGTAGGTGCCGAGCGCGACGGCGGGGTGGCCGGCGAGGGTCGCACCCACGGTGGCCGGCGCATCGAGGAGGGCGTCGAGGGTGGTGGCCCGGTACAGGTCGGTGCCGAGCGTCAACGCGTCGAAGGCGACCTGGAGGGACTCGGGATCGGCGAGGGCCGGATCCACGTCGACGATCACGCGCGCCGACTGCTCGCGGCCGGTCGCTGCCGCCGCGAGCCGGGCGAGCAGGCGGTGCGCCGCCAGCACCGGATCGCCCGACGCCGCTCCCAGCACGAATCCGCCCGCCGTCGCGGACGCTCGCACGGTGCTCGGGCCCGCCGTCAGCTCCACCGGGGACAGGGTGCCGGCGCCATCCTCGAGCACGCCTCCGCCGACGACGGCGCGGAACACGCCCCGCTGGTGGAGCTGGTCGAGCGTGGGGCCGTCGACCGGGGTCGGGAGCCGCCAGGTCCCCGTGAGCGGCTCCTCGAGGACGCTGTCGAGGGTGCGTCGGCCCAGGTCTCGCTGGGCCGTGAGCTCGTCCGCGAGGTCGGCGTCGACGAGCGACGTCGGATCGATGTCAACGTAGGGGGCGTCGAGCACGTCGCGGCGCTCCACGGCCAACACGGCGCGGAGGTCGGCGAGCACGTCGGTCGCGGCCTCGTCGCCGGCCAGGCGCGCCACGGCGTCGGGCGTCAGGGAGAAGGTGGCGGGCAAGCTCGGCCGCTCGTCGAGCGCGGCGAGGACCGGGGGCAGCTGGGCGACGAGGTCGGGATCGGCTGATCCCTCGTCGGCGCGCTCGTCGGGATCGAGGGGTGGCGGCCGGTGGGCGTCGACCAGCACCGCGACCTCGGTCGGGGTGACGCGCTGGTCGGGCCCGGGGAGGCGAACCACCGCGGTCATCAGCACGGCGAGCGTCTCCTCGTCGGGCCCGCGCAGCCGTACGCGCACGGGGTAGACGCCGGGCTCGTCGAGCGGCCAGCCCCAGGCCGGATCGGGGTTGGCCTCGCCCGGCTGGTAGAGCTCGATGGTGAACGCCACCGGGCGCGGCCCGTCGTCGGCCGCGTCCGCCGAGGGCAGGGCCACCGGCGGGAACGTGGCGGTCGCCCCCTCGTCGGGGACCGGCCCGATCGGGTCGTCGGGCCCGGCGCGGTCGTAGATGTCGACGGCGATGTCGACGGCCTCGGGCGCGTCGACGGCGAGCAGGACCGAGAAGTCGCCGTCGGGGGCCACGGCCACCGGTTGGCCGAGCAGCCGGATGGACGGGCTGGCGGCCTGGGCCGGGCGGGCGGTCGCCAGGGTCGTCGGCACCACCAGCAGCAGGACGAGCGTGACGAGCGCAGCGCCGGCGCGCCTCACGACGGTTCCAGCGTTCGGGCGAGCACGGTCAACCCCTGGGGCTCGAGCACGAACCCGGTGGCCAGGTAGAGGGCGAGGGCGGCGTCGTTGCCCTCCTGGGTGTTGACCACCGCGACCCGGGCGCCGTGGCGACGGAGCCACCGCAGGCTGTCGGCCACCAGCGCTTGGCCGATGCCCTCGCGGTGGCGGCGGGGATCGACGGCGAGGCGTTGGAGGTAGCCGCGATCCGCGGCCCGGCCGCTCACCGCGTACCCGGTCACGTCGCGGTCGTGGGCGACGCGGAAGCGGCTCGCCGGCGTGGCCCGCACCGCGTCGTCGAGCCCGGCGCGGTCGAGCGCCCAGAACGCGTCGAACGCCCGGCCATCGATGTCGAGCACCCCGGGGTGGTCGCGGCGCCACGCCCGCCGGAGGCGAACGGGGTGGCCCGGCTCGGGCAGCACCACCAGATCGTGGCGCAGGAGGTGGAGCCGCTCGTGCGGCTCGAAGCCGGCATCGAGGAACGGCGCCAGCTCGCCTTGGTGGAGGGCGCCGGTGAGGGCGTGGCGCACGCCCCGCTCGCGCTGCAGGTCGAGCTCGGCGCGCACGTCGGCGGCGGTCGGCGCCGGTCGCTGGGGGAGCGGGGTGAGCACGACGGTGTCGTCGCGGCCGCGCCAGGCCGACACCTGGAGCCGGGCGCGGGCGCCCCACCACCGATCATCGGCAGCCATGGGCTCCGACGCGGGTCCGGGGGGCGGCGGCCACGTGAGCGGACACTACGTGGTGGCGTGCCGACCGAGGCGCGCAGCGCGGACGGCCCGTAGCCTGCGAGCGATGGCCGTGCTCTACGCCACCCACCCGCAGTACCTGGCGCACCGGGCCGGTCCGGGGCACCCGGAGTCGCCGGCGCGCCTGCGCGCCGTGGGCCTCGGGCTGCAGCGCGCCGGCGTGGCCGATGCGGTCGTGGCGGTCGAGCCCACCGCGGCGAGCGACGAGGACCTCGAGCGGATCCACCCCGAGGCCTACCGGCGCGCCCTGCGGTCGTTCTGCGCCGCGGGCGGCGGGTCGCTCGACGGCGACACGGCGGTGGTGGCCGAGTCGTGGGACGCGGCGCTGCTCGCGGCGGGCGCCGGCCTCGAGGTGGTCCGCCGCCTCGAGGCGGGCGAGGGCGACGTCGGCTTCTGCGCGGTGCGCCCGCCCGGGCACCACGCGCTGGCCAGCCAGGCCATGGGCTTCTGCCTGTTCAAC
>JAGQSL010000449.1 GCA_020439525.1 Acidimicrobiales bacterium
CGCCCACCGCTGGGCCGAGGAGAAGCTGCCCGACGACCTGCCCGCCGATCGGCTGGCCGAGCTGGCCGGCCGGGTGGGCGACGCCGCCTCGGTGGCTGCGGCACCGCTCTTCGCCGGCTGGCGCGACCTGCCCGAGCCGGCGGCGCCCAAGGCGCTGGCCATCCACCGGGTGAACGCCCTGCGGGAGCTGCGCGGCGCCATGCACGGCGCCGCCGTGCTCACCCAAGGCGTGCACCCGCACGCCGCGGTGGCCCGACGCACGCCCTACATGCTCGAGGTGTTCGGCTGGGCCCCGCCCCACCCCGACAAGGACCCCGTGCGCGAGCCGTGGGCGGCGGCGCAGGAGGCCACCGAGCGGGCGCTGGCCCCGGCCTACGAAGCACTGAGCCCAGCCGAGCGCGCCGAGCTGGTGGAGCTGGTCGACGCCGCCCAAGCCGCGGCCACCGGGAGCTGAAGTACCCTTGCCCCTCCGGATCGGGTACCGGACCTCGCCCCGATCTCGCTGCGGAAAGGTCGCTGCCATGATCCACGAGCCCCCCGCCGAGGCCCGCTGATGGCGCGGCCCGTGTGGACCGGCGTCATCAGCTTCGGGCTGGTGAGCGTGCCCGTGAAGGCGTACACGGCCACCCGAGACCGCGAGATCCACTTCCACCAGATCGACAAGGCCACCGGCGCCCGCATCAAGTACGACAAGGTCTCGGCCGCCACCGGCGAGTCGGTCGCCGACGACCAGATCGTCATGGGCTACGAGCTGTCGCCCGGACGCCACGTCACCTTCGAGCGCGAGGAGATCGCCGCCCTGCGCCCGGACTCCACCAAGGCGGTGCAGGTGCTCGACTTCGTCGACCTCGAGGCGGTCGACCCCGTCTACTTCGACAAGACGTACTGGCTGGGCCCCGACGGCCCCGCCGCCAAGGAGCCCTACGACCTGCTGCTGGCGGCCATGGAGGAGCGGGGTCGGGTCGCCGTCGGCCAGGTGGTCATGCGCAACAAGGGACGCCTCGCCGCCATCCGACCCATGGGAGGCCTCCTCGCCATGTCGACCATGCGCTACGCCGAGGAGGTCGTGGCCCGCGAGGACGTGCCCGAGCTCCCCGAGGAGCGCGGCGAAGCCGACCAGCGCGCCGTCGACCTGGCGCTCCAGGTGGTCGACACCATGACCTCGGACTGGGATCCGGCGAAGTACCCGAACACCTACGTCGACGAGCTGCGCGACGCGATCGAGAAGCGCGCCGACGGGATCGTCGAGGAGCCCACCGCCGAGGAGCGCCCCGCCGCCGTCATCGATCTCATGGAGGCGCTGCGCGCCAGCGTCGAGGAGGCCAAGAAGAAGGCCGGCGGCGCCGACGACGGCGAGTCGGCCACCGGCTGATCAGCGGCCCCGGCCGGCCTGGGAGACCCCGAGGAACGCCCCGAGGCGGACCAGCCCCTCGGGGGTGGGCGGCACGAAGTCGCCGATGCCCGGCGCGTGCACCAGCACGGCGGTGTGCTGGGCCCGCGAGATGGCCACGTTCAGCCGGTGGCGGCTGAGGAGGAACCCGGCGCCTCGGCTGCTGGCGTCGGCCGACGACGCCGTCATCGACACGATCACCACCGGGGCCTCACGGCCCTGGAAGCGATCGACGGTGCCGACGGCGACGGCGCCACGACCGCCCTCGCCGTCGTGGTAGCCGGCCGCCGCGAGCGCCTCGGCGAGCCGGTTGACCTGCGCGTTGAACGGCGCCACGACCACGACGTCGCCCGCCTCGAGCGGTCGGGTGCCTGGTCGGGCCCGGTCGTGGGGGTCGGTCCACGCCCGACCGACGAGGTCGTCGACGAGGGCGAGCACCGCGGCGACCTCCTCCTCCGACGAGCCTCGGTTGCCGTGGTGGTCGACGAGCACGGTCCGCACGCCGGGTGCGACCCCGGCGAGCGAGCGCTCGGCGGTGCACGGGTCGGGAGCGAGGCGCCCGTCGTAGGCGAGGCGCGACACCACGTCGGTGAGCTCGGGGCGCATCCGGTACGTGCGACCCAGGAAGTAGCCGAGCTCGGGCGGCAAGGTCTCGTGGCCATCGGCCACCCAGCTCAGCGCGGCGACGTCGACCGGCTCGGGGTGCAGCGCCTGGCTCACCTGCGACAGCTGCTGGGGGTCGCCGAGCAGGAGCAGTCGGGGCGCGGCGCGCGACACGGCGAGGGCGTCGGCCACCGAGAACTGGCCGGCCTCGTCGATCACCAGCAGGTCGAGCGAGCCCGCCGGCACCCGCTTGTCGCTGACGAAGTCCCAGGCAGTGCCGCCGATGAGCACCCCGGGACCACCGGCGTCGACGGGCGCGCTGGACGCGGCGAGCAGGTCGGTGTCGGTGGCGGGGGTGCCGCGGTGGTCCCCACCGCCCGCCGCCCGCTTCAGGACGAGGGCGGGGTCGATCCTCTGCTCCACCACCTTGTCGAGGAACCCCTCCACGGTGCGGTGGGCCTGGGCCACCACCCCCACCTTCCACCCGCCGCGCACCAGCTCGGCGATGGCTCGGGCCCCCGTGGTGCTCTTGCCCGTGCCCGGCGGCCCCTGCACCGCGAGGTACGAGCGGTCGAGCCGACGGACGGCCTCGACGATCGCGGCACCCACGTCGCCGCTGCCGTCGGGCAACGGGCCGCCCCCCACGAGGCGGGGGCGACGGCGAGCCAGCAGGTCGAGCCCGGGGTGGGGCGCCAGGGCACCATCGGCGCCGACGTGCCGTTGAGCGATGGCGAAGATGGAGGCGGCCATGGCCTTGCCCTCCAGGCCGGCGTCGGCGCTGAGCGCCGCCGGGAAGCGCCGGTGTTCGGCGGCGAGCTCGTCGATGCGCGCCGGCAGGGTCTCGACCACGGTGACGCGGCACCGGCCGTCGACGGGCTCGATGTGCTCGATGCGCGTCGTCTTGGCGTAGCCCCGATCGGTGCCGGCAGGGCGCTGGGCCTCGGGCGGAAGGGGTGCGTCCCACAGGGCGAACACCGCCCGGTCGCTCGCCACCAGCTTGAACGAGCCGGGCACGTCGACGAGCGCCGCGTAGCGGCGGGTCCACGACCGCGCCGGCCGGTGCCAGTCGTCGAGCACCTCGACGGCATCGGGGTCGAGGACCACCATCTCCCCGTCGTGCTCCCAGTCCTCCACGGGGGCCCCGACGCGCCGGAAGTGCTCCCACCAGAACGGGAGAACCTCGCGGCGGTGGTACTCCAGGGCGGCGGCCACCATGGCCACCGCCTGCTGGTCGGCCGTCCGCTCGGGGCGGGGGATGTCGACCACGGGCGCCCGCAGCGCCTCGGCCAACACGTGGGCGGGGCTCGGCGGTGCGCCGGCGCCGGCGTCGTCGCGGTCACGGGCCGCCGCCGCACCCGGCGACGCCACCGGGGCCGGGCCGCCGCCGGGATCGGCGCGCCGATCGAGCAACCAGTCGCGCAGGCGCAGGGT
>JAGQSL010000450.1 GCA_020439525.1 Acidimicrobiales bacterium
CGGCGTCGGGGTAGCCGTAGCGCATCGTGACCGCCGGGGCCGCCAGGGCCAGCAGCACGACGAGGGCCACTGCGCCGGTCCACAGCGGACGGCGTTGCACCACCCGGCTCCACCGGGCCCAGAGGCCGTGGGCCTCGTCGCGCCGGCCGAGCAGCGGCACCCGGCCCTTGTCGATGCGGGAGCCGAGGAAGGCGAGGATCGCCGGCAGGAGCGTGACCGTGGCCAGCAGCATGGCGACCACCGTGGTCGAGGTGGTGACGGCCGTGGCCCACAGGTACTCGAGGCCCATGGCGCCGAGACCGAACAGGGCGATGACCACGGTGCCGCCGGCGAAGAGGACGGCGCGGCCGGCGGTGCTCATGGCGGTGACCACGGCGTCGTGGGGCGCCTCGCCGGCCCGCAGCGCCTGGCGGTAGCGGTTGACGATGAAGAGGGCGTAGTCGATGCCGACGCCCATCCCGATCATGGCGGCGAGCGACGTGCCCCACTCGGGGACCATCAGCACGTGCGACTGGAGGCTGATGACGCTGAAGCTCACGCCGAGCCCGGCGATGGCCACGACCAGCGGCAGGCCGGCGGCCACGACGGCGCCGAAGGCGATCACCAGGATGATGAGCGCGGCCACCATCCCGATGCCCTCGGAGCCAGCCTCGGCCCCCTCGGCGTTCTGCACGGCGTAGCCGCCGGCCTCCACGTGCACGCCGTCGGCTCGGGCCGCCTCGGCGACCTCGAGGATCTGCTCGATGGCCGACGTGGGCACCTTCTCGATGGTGGCGTCGAGCTGCGCCGACAGCAGGGCGACGGTGCCGTCGGGTGACGTCGCCTGGTACTCGACGTCGGTGACGTGGTCGATCTCGCCCACGTCTGCGCGCAGCTGATCGATGTCGGCGGCCGCCTTCGGGGCCTCGACGCCATCGGGCGCCTCGACGACGAGCTGGACGTCGCCGCCGCTCAGGGCGGGCACGTGCTCGGCGAGCAGCCGCTGGGCGGCAGCCGACCCGCTCCCGGGCATGGTGTAGTCGACCGAGTGCCGCGTGCCGGCGGTGCTGGCGGCGACGTTGAGCACGACGAGCGCCAGCAGCCAGACCACGACCACGCGCCCGCGACGCCGCACGCAGAGGGCGGCGAGGCGGGCGAGCGGCCCCGGTCGGGCGGCGGTGGTGGGGTCGGCGGTGGTGGGGGCAGCGGTGAGGGTCATCGATCCCGTCCTTTCGTCTGTCGACAGGAGACGACGCGCAGGTTGCGGCTCCCTTGGAGCCGGCTTGGAGGCCCGTTCCAAGCCCCGTGGCCAGGACGGTCGGCGCGGGCGACCGGGGCGCCCGCAGTCGCTTGGGCTAAGGAGTCTCGTAGGGGTCGGCGGGCTGGTCGATCACCTCGACCGACGAGGCTTCGACCACGATGTTCTCGGCCTCGATCCGCTCCTCGGGCGCCGTGTCGGCGGCCGCGGGCAGGTGGGTGCCCGTGACGGTCGCCCATGCGTCCTTCGGCGGCGGCTCGTCGTCCCACAGCACGGTGACGAGCAGCGGCTGGGCGTCGGCGGCGCAGCAGGTCATCACGAACCGGGCGAGCACGAACCCACCGTCCTGCTGCGCCTGCACGAAGCCGGTGAGCCGGACCTCGCCGTCGACCGGGTGGGCGGGATCGTTGACCACCTGCGACACGAAGTCGAGCAGCGACATCGTGCCGTCGGCCGCCGGCGGATCCTCGACGGGCCACTCGGCCCGCTGGGTCACCGCCTGGTTGGCGCCCGACGAACGGACCGAGCTGGACCCGAGCGGCCGCAGCGGCACGATCGCCACGCACGCGAACGGCACGATCAGCCACCAGGCGATCCGCGGCAGCCCACCGTGGGCGTGCCCGTGGTCCTCGTGGCCGTGCTCGCCGGCGGCGGCATCGTCGCCATCGTCGAACCCGAACGCCGTCCACAGGGCGAGACCGGCGATGGCCAGGGCGCTGAGGAGCAGCGGGACGAACATCGACGGGCGGACGTAGGAGCGGTAGGCGTCGCCGAGGAGGAGGCGGCCGAGGCCCGTGGCGATGACCGTCAGGATGATGGCGGCGCGGGTGAGGGCCTTGGGGTCGGTCACAGGAACCGCCCGGCGATCGTGGCGCACGCCACGGCGACGGCGAAGGTCAGCGGGGCGAAGGCACGGGCGAAGCGGCGCCCGAAGGTGCCCACCTGGAGTGCGATCAGCTTCAGGTCCACGGCCGGCCCCACCACCATGAACGCGAGTCGGGCCGTGGGCGTGAACGAGGTGAAGCTCGTCGCCACGAACGCGTCGGCCTCCGAGC
>JAGQSL010000451.1 GCA_020439525.1 Acidimicrobiales bacterium
GCCGGCTCCACGGCATCGCCGTCGACCGATGCCGCACCGGGGGCGGGCTCGTCGTCGGCCGCCTCCTCGCCTTCGGCGGAGGACCTCATCGCCCACCAGAAGGCGGTCGACGCCGCGTCCCTCCAGGTCGCCGTGGCCGAGCAGGCGCTCGCCCAGGCGGAGATCGTGAGCCCGATCGCCGGGACCGTGGCGTCGGTGGGCATCTCGGTGGGCGACCAGGTCGAGGCGGCCTCGGCGACCCAGACCGTGGTGGTGGTCGGGTCGGGAGGCTTCGAGGTGACCACCAAGGTCAGCGTCGCCGACCTTCCCGACCTCGAGGTCGGTCAGGCCGCCACGGTCCGGCCGGACGGGAGCGAGGAGGCGATCGACGGCGAGGTCGTGCGCATCGGGGTCGCCCCGGACGCCGCCAGTGGCACCTCGACCTATGCGGTGACGATCGGCCTCACGGGCGACACCAGCACCCTCGGCAACGGCTCGACGGCGTCGGTCGAGATCGTCACGAGGGCGACGGCCGATGCGCTGGCGGTGCCCACGTCGGCGGTCGCCGTCGACGGCGACCGCTCGACGGTCCGGGTGCTGGACGACGACAGGGATCCCGACGAGGTGACCGTTGAGGTCGGCGCTGTTGGTGCCACGTGGACGGAGATCGTCGACGGCGTGGAGGAGGGTGACGTGGTCGTGCTGGCCGACCTCGACGAGCCGCTGCCCGGCTCGGCGACGGACGGCTCGTCGTCGAGCGCGGGCGGCCAGGGCGGGAGTGGGTTGCCCGGCGGCGGTGCGTTCCCCGGGGGCGCGGCTGGCGGACCGCCCTCGGGTGCTGGCGGTCGGCCGGGCGGCTGACCGCCCTCGGCCTACGGTCGGGGCGTGACCGCCGTCGACGCCACGATCGCCGCGCTCGGTGTCGCCGGCCTCGAGCGCGGCGGGCTGCTCGCCGTGGCCATCGACGGCGTGGCGGGCGCCGCGCTGCGACCGGTGGCGGGCCCCGGCCCGGCGGTTGCCGTGTCGGCCGTCGACGCGCCCGCCGTGCTCGCGGGCGTGGAGCGGGAGCTGGGGCCGCGCTGGGCCATGTGGTCGTCGGCCACGGCCGTCGCCCTCCTCGGCCTCGGGGTCGAGGTGGCCCGGAGCTGGGACGTGGTCGCCGTGCACCGCCTGCTCTTCGGTGGGTGGCGGGCTGACCCCGCTCGGGCCTGGGCCCGCCTGGGTGGCCTCGACCCGGCCGCCGTCCCGACCGACGAGCCCCGCGACCTCTTCCACCAGGAGCCCGAGGGCGATCCCGATCGGCCGGTGCGCCCCGACGGGCACCTGCGGCCCGACTGGGTGGCCGGGGGCTGGGCCGCGTCGCCCGAGCGGATGGGCGGGTGGGCGGCGGTGCTCGCCGAGGTGGTGGCGCGCCAGCAGCGGCGCCTCGACGACCTCGCCCGCGCCGACGACGAGCCCCGACCGGCCGCCGCCCGCACGGCCATCGCCGAGTCGACCGCCGAGCTGCTGTGCGCCGAGCTGATGGTGGAGGGGCTGCCGGTGGGGCGCGCCGAGATGGAGACGGCGATCGCCGGCTTCGTGGGGCCGCGGCCGGCCGACGAGCAGGCGGCCGTCGCCGCGCGCGGAGCACGCGACGAGGCCGTGCTGCGCCACGTGCCCGAGGGGGTGCGGTTCGACCTGCGCAGCCCCAGCCAGGTGAAGACGATGCTGCGGATGGTCGGC
>JAGQSL010000007.1:0-148 GCA_020439525.1 Acidimicrobiales bacterium
GGCGGCCGCCGCCACCGCCGCGGCGCCGACCAGCCACGGCCACGGGCTCGGCGCGTCGAGTCGCACCAGCCGTCCGGTGACCACGGTGGGCTGCCCGTCGACCAGCAGGTCGAGCTCCCAACTGCCGTCGGGACCGCCGAGGTCGACC
>JAGQSL010000007.1:182-4352 GCA_020439525.1 Acidimicrobiales bacterium
TCCAGTGGATGCGGTGGTCGTGCCAGGTGTAGCGCCCGTCGTGGGCCACCACCGTCCAGCGCGGCGGCGCGTCGGGGTCGGGCACCTCGTCGGTGCGGCCGTAGCGGTCGTCGTTCACGGCGCGGGCCTGCGAGCGCTCGTTGCGCCGCACCGTGCCGTCGGCCTCGAAGCGCAGGTACGGCGCGGCGTCGGCGGTCGGCTCCTGGCCGTAGTCGGGGACCACCACCACCGTGCCCCGGGCCACGGTGAGCTCGAGGAACGCGTCGCCGCCCACGACCCGCACGTCGACCTCGGGCGGCAGCGGCGGCTCGGCCCCGGTCACCTCGGAGCGGTAGTTGGTGGGTCGGGGCGGGTCGGCGGCCGCGGGGCCGCCCGACGCGAGCAGCGCCACGCCGACCACCAGGAGGGCGGCGGCGCGCCTCACCGCTCTCGGCGACGCCGCCGGGCGCCGAAGGCGACGGCGCCGATCGTGACCAGCACCACGCCGACGACGAGCACCGGACCGCCCGAGGTGGCGGCCTCGCCCGACGGGTCGGACTGGGCGCCCGCCGCCACGGCGCTGAGCGCCACCGCGCCCAGGGCGAGGCCGAGGGCGAGCAGGGCGCGGCGCACGACCATCAGCCGTTCAGCAGGCCGAGGACGTCGTCGTGCACGAGGCCGTTGGTGGCCACGCCGTTGCCGTGGCCCGGTCCCTCGCGACCGTCGTAGCTGGTGAAGCGCCCACCGGCCTCGGCCAGGATGACCGGCATCGGCGCCAGGTCGTAGAGCTCGGCGATCGGGTCGACCATGGCCTCGATCCGGCCGGTGGCCACCAGCACGTAGCCGTAGCCGTCGCCCCAGGTCCGCAGCTGCACGCCGCGCCGCTTCACGCGCAGGAGGGCGTCGTCGTCCCACGGGTTGAAGCCGCTCGTGGAGATGCAGGCGCCATCGAGGCCCTCGTGGGCGTTGACGCCGGTGGGCTCGCCGTTCAGGAAGCAGCCGAGGCCCCGGCCGGCCGAGACGAACTCGCCCATGGCCGGAGCGCCGATGACGCCGATGGCGATGCCCTCGGCGTCCTCGAGGGCGAGGAGCGTGGTGTAGGTGGGCACGCCTCGCGAGAACGCCTTGGTGCCGTCGATCGGGTCGACGATCCAACGCCGGCCGGAGGTGCCGACCTTCTCGGGCTCCTCCTCGCCCAGGATCCCGTCGTCGGGGAACAGCTCGCCGAGCTCGAAGCGCACGAGGCGCTCGGCCTCCCGGTCGGCGATGGTCACCGGGGTGCCGTCGCCCTTGCGGTCGATGGCCAGGTCGTCGTTGCGGTAGTGGAAGAGCGTGACCTCGGCCGCCAGGTTGGCGATCCGGACGGCGGTCTGCAGGAGGTCGTGGTCGATGGCCATGGGCCGATCATCCCACCGGGCGCGGCGCCTACGCGAAGCGGGCGGCGTACTCGTCGCTGGTGCGGAGGTACTTCACCAGGTCCTGGAGGCCGCGGTTGCCGTCGGGCAGGGCGGCGTCCCAGTCGCTCCAGCGGGTCCACTCCGAGGCCGAGGGCATGCGGTGGAGCATGGCGGCGTGCACCTGCAGGACCCGGACCTTGGCCGCGGTCTTGCGCTTGTACTCGCTGGACTCGCAGAAGTAGCGCATGACCGTGCCGCGCTTCCATCCGGCATCGAGGCGGCGCTTCCAGTAGTCCTTGCCGCTCGGGTCGGGGTCGCGGTCGAACAGGTTGTTGTAGATGAGGTCGAGGTAGGCGCCGTTGTCGAGCTCGCCGTAGCGGCGCAGGAACTCCGAGCTGGCGGCGAACTGGCTGGCGGCCAGGTCGAGCGAGCGCCCGCCCCACACCTGGCGGAACCAGTAGTCGAGGCCGCGGTAGTCGGGCATCCGCAGGAAGAAGCCGAGGTACAGGCGGATGGTGGGGGCGGTGACGCCGGCCGACGAGGGGTGTTCGAGCAGGTCGGCGATGAACTCGTCGAGGCCGACCACGCCGCCCTCGAGGTCCTCGATGGAACGATCGGACCAGGGCTTGTCGGCCTTGCCCCCGAGGAAGTCGGCGGCCTGGGTGAGCACGAAGGCGCCGACGCCCGAGAGCGGCGCGAAGGCCGAGGCCTGCACCTTGGCCCGCAGCTTGGCCGGCTCGGCGGCGGTGAGGGAGTAGGCGGCGTTGACAGCCGCCGCGTTGTACCACTTCGCGTTCGGCATGCGGATCTCGAAGTGGCAGTGGGAACCGGTGGCTTCGGCGTTGCCGCTGTCGCCGAGGTAGGCGACGTGCTCGCCCTTCAGGACCCGCTTGCCCACCGCCATGCCGGGGGCGAAGGCGTACTTGAACTGGTTGGCGCCGTTGTCGGTGCCCGGATCGTCGTTGTTGATGTGGAGGTAGCAGTAGTACCAGCCGTCGTCGCCCTTCAGGTAGAGCGAGTTGCCGCTCGCCTGGTGGCGGAGCTCGACGATGGTGCCGTCGGTGACCGCCAGCAGCTTGAGCATCTTGGCGCCCATGAGGTCCTGGCCCTCGTGGAGGCGCCCGCCGCTGCGGGGGGCGAGGTAGGTGTCGCTCCAGGTGGCCTTGCCCAGCGTGCTGTCGGGCAGCACCGGGAACATCATCGGCCGCACGTGCTTCTCGGTCTTGGGCCGCGGCGGGAGGAAGCCGTAGTCGTTCGTGGTGGGCAGGTCGCCGGGGACCGTGCCCTCCAGGCCGGCGTCGCCCGGCTCGCCGGTGCCGCTCGAGAAGGCGTCCTGGGCACCGGCACGGTCGGCCACGAAGGGCAGGAGGCCGACGGCGAGGCCGCCGGCGATGACCGAGCGTCGGCTCAGCTCGCGGCGGCGGATGTCGGCGGGGTCGGGATGGCAGCTGTCGCACATGGCTTGGGGCACCTCACCGGAGGTCGCGATCGATAGGTGGATGATCGGCACCTCCACACCGAACAACATGACGATAGCGTTACGAACGTTGCAGTTCCAGACCCAACCGCTCGTTCGAGGGAGGCTCGACGGCCCGAACGGCGGGAAGGGCGGCCGACGCGGGGCGCCCGGTAGGGTGCGAGGCCGACCGAACCCCGGGACCCCCGCATGACCACCCCTGCCGCCGAAGCCGCCCGCCGCCGGACCTTCGCCATCATCTCGCACCCCGACGCCGGCAAGACCACCCTCACCGAGAAGTTCCTCCTCTACGGCGGGGCGCTCACCACCGGGGCCGGCGCGGTGAAGGCGCGAGGCGATCGCCGCTCGGCCACCTCCGACTGGATGGAGATGGAGCAGCAGCGCGGCATCTCCATCACCTCGACGGTGCTCCAGTTCCCCTACCGCGACCGGGTGGTCAACCTGCTCGACACGCCGGGCCACCGCGACTTCTCCGAGGACANNGGACACCTACCGGGTGCTCGCCGCGGCCGACGCCGCGGTGATGGTGCTCGACGCCGCGAAGGGCATCGAGCCCCAGACGCTGAAGCTCTTCGAGGTGTGCAAGGCGCGGCAGATGCCGCTCATCACCTTCATCAACAAGTGGGACCGTCCCGGGCGCGACGCCCTCGAGCTGCTCGACGAGATCGAGGCCAAGATCGGCGTCACCGCGGCGCCGGTCACCTGGCCGGTGGGCATCGCCGGCGACTTCCGCGGCGTCCTCGATCGCCGCACCGGCGAGTTCGTCCGCTTCACCCGCACCGCCCGCGGCGCCACCGAGGCCCCCGAGGAGGTGGTCGAGGCCGACCGCGCCCTCGCCGAGGAGGGCGACGCCTACGCCACGGCCCTCGAGGAGGGCGAGCTGCTCGAGACCATGGGCCTCGACCACGACGAGGAGCTGTTCCTCGGCGGCGAGCTGTCGCCCACCTTCTTCGGCTCCGCCCTCACCAACTTCGGCGTGCGGCTGCTGCTCGACAGCGTGATCGACCTCGCCCCCGCCCCCACGGCTCGCCCCGACGAGCACGACGAGCCCCGCAACCTCGACGATCCGTTCTCGGGCTTCGTGTTCAAGGTGCAGGCGAACATGGACAAGGCGCATCGCGACCGAATCGCCTTCGTGCGCGTCTGCTCGGGGCGCTTCGAGCGGGGGATGGTCGTCACCCACGACCCCACCGGCAAGCCCTTCGCCACCAAGTACGCCCACACCGTCAACGGTGCCGACCGCGAGACCCTCGAGGAGGCCTACCCGGGCGACGTGGTGGGCCTGGTGAACGCCACCGACGTGCGCGTGGGCGACAC
>JAGQSL010000067.1 GCA_020439525.1 Acidimicrobiales bacterium
CGATCGGTCATTCACCAGCTCCCGGGTCGTCGGTGGTCCCGCCGAAGTTCGGCGCCTCCGTCGTCGGCACCGTAGCGGGCGGCGAGATGGTCACGGTCCCCCCGCCGCCGGTGGTCCCGCCCCCGGTGGTGCCCCGACCGTCGTTCTGGCTCACCGTGCCGTTGGCCGATGCCCGCGAGGACCCCCCGACCTCGTTGGGGATGTCGCCCACCGACCGCCCTCGGCGCGTCGGGTCCGGGGGCAGGAAGTCCACGTTGGGCTGGCCGGCGAACAGCGCCGAGTAGTAGCGGCCCCAGGTGGAGGCCGGGTAGCGGCCGCCGGTGGCGCCGCCGAGGCCGGCGTTGGCCAGGCCGATCCGGTTGCCCGCGGCACCCATCCAGATGGCCGTCGCCAGGTCGGGCGTGTAGCCCACGAACCAGACGTCGGCGGAGTCGTTGGTGGTGCCGGTCTTGCCGGCGGCCGGCTGGCCCGAGTCGATGCGGGCGTTGCGGCCGGTGCCACCGGTGACGTTGGCGGCGAGGGTGGCGTTGACCAGCCGGGCCGTCTGCGGGGCGAGCACCGGCTCGGGGTTGGCCTGGTGCTGGTAGATGACCTTGCCCTCGCTGTCTTCGATGCGGTCGACGTAGTACGGCTCGTTGTACACGCCGTCGTTGGCGAAGGTGGCGTAGGCGGCGGCCATGTCGAGGGGACGGATCTCCTTGGCACCGAGCGGGAGGCTGAACGGGATGGCGGTCTCGCCGGTCTCGTCGTTCACGTCTTCGAGCGGGCTCTTGACCCCGAGCCGCTTGGCCACCTCGACCACCTTGTCGAGGCCGACGATCTGGCCGAGGCGGAGGAAGGCGCAGTTGTTGGAGGCCTGGGTCTGGCGGGTGAGCGACCCGGTGCCACCTCGGCACGAGACGCGGTAGGGCTCGCGCTGGCCGGGGATCTTGAACGAGACGGTCCCCCCGCTCACCGTGTCGGACGGGACCGAACCGTTCTCGAACAGCGCGGCGAGCACGAAGGTCTTCATCGACGAGCCCGGCTGGCGGCCCGGAAGCTGCGTGGCCAGGTTGTACTTGTAGCGATCGAAGCCCGGGCCGCCGACCATGGCGCGCACGGCGCCGGTGCCGGGCTCCACCGAGACGATGGCCTGGGTGCCGAAGTCGGGCTGGCCGGTGGCCTTGTCGATCACCGGCTGGCCGGTCTTGGGGTCGGTGACCGGGAAGGTGGCGTCGCCCTGGTTGTTCGGCAGGGTCTCGTTGCGGGCGGTCTCGGCCTTGCGCTGCAGCTCGCTGTCGAAGGTGGTGAAGACCCGGATGCCGCCGCTGAACACCGTGCGGTTGCGGGCCGCCGGCGTGGCCCCCAGGCCGAACTTGGGATCGTTGAGCAGCTCCTGCTTCACCTCCTCCACGAAGTAGTCGTTCGGCGGCTTCGGCACGTTCGGCGTGGTGGGCAGGGGCACCTTGCCGTAGAGGTCGGCCTCCTGCTGGGTGAGCCGACCGGTCTCCACCAGGCGCTTGAGCACGATCGACCGGCGCTCGGTGGCGAGGTCGGGATCGGTGAACGGGTCGTAGGCGTTGGGGCTGCGGATGAGCGCCGCGAGCAGCGCGCCCTCGGCCCAGTTGAGGTCGATGGCGTTCTTGTTGAAGTAGTACTCCGAGGCGGCCTGGACCCCGTAGGAGCCGCCGCCGAGGTACACGCTGTTCAGGTAGTACTCGAGGATGGCGTCCTTGCCGGCCCGGCAGTCGGCCTGCACCGGCTTCTCGCAGTACCGCTCCTTCATCTGCTTCTCGAGCTCGACGGCGAGGAACGCTTCGCGGATCTTGCGGGAGAGGTCCTGCTCGGTGCCCACCAGGGAGTTCTTGACCACCTGCTGGGTGATGGTGGAGCCGCCCTGGCTCACCGACCCGGAGTCCAGGTTGGCGTCGACCGCTCGGCCGATGGAGCGCACGTTGACGCCCTTGTGGTCGTAGAAGGAGGCGTCCTCGGCGGCGAGCACCGAGCCGACGACGGTCTCGGGCACCTCGTCGAGCTCGACGCGCACCCGGTTCTCGTTGTTGGCGTTGATGAGCGTGCCGAGCGAGTTGCCCTGGGAGTCGAAGATGTAGGAGCGCTCGGCCAGCGGCTCGAGGCTGAGCCGCTCGTGCACCGAGTGGTGGGCGCTGACCAGGTCGATGATCTGCGGCGCGGCGAGCACGATGGAGCCCGTCAGGACCGCGACGAGCGCGCCCATCACGAAGGCGAAGCGGAGGAGGCGCTTGAGGTAGGTCACGGCCCGACGAGCGTACCGGGCGGAGGTGCCCGCTCCGGGCGCAGGGCCCCGACGGTAGGGTGCGCCGGCGCCCACCCGCCCCGCTTGGAGGCTCGCTCATGGCCCATCCCCGCCGCTTCCGCTTCGGCATCCAGCTGCACACCGCGGTGTCCGGATCCGAGTGGGCCGAGCTGGCCCGCCGCGCCGAGGACCTCGGGTTCGACACCCTGTTCCTCCCCGACCACTTCGGCGACCAGCTGGCACCGGTGCCGGCGATGATGGCCGCGGCCGACGCCACCTCGACGCTGAAGGTCGGCTGCCTGGTGTTCGACAACGACTACAAGCACCCGGTGGTGCTGGCCAAGGAGCTGGCCACCATCGACCGGCTGTCGGGCGGCCGGGTGGAGGTGGGCCTCGGGGCCGGGTGGATGCGCAGCGACTACGAGCAGTCCGGCATCCCCTACGAGGCGGGCAAGGTGCGCGTCGACCGCTTCGAGGAGGGCCTCACCATCATCAAGGGCCTCCTCGGGCCCGATCCGGTCACCTTCGAGGGCGAGCACTACCAGATCCGGGGGATGGAGGGGCTGCCCAAGCCGATCCAGGCGGCACCGCCGATCCTCGTGGGCGGCGGGCTCAAGCGGATGCTCACCATCGCGGCGCGCCAGGCCGACATCGTCGGGATCAACCCCACGATGCCCAACGGGGCGGCCGACGCCGACGCCGCCCGCACGGGCACCGCCGCCCAGACCGACGAGAAGCTCGGCTGGGTGCGCGACGCGGCGGGCGAGCGCTACGACGACCTCGAGATCAACCTGCTCAACCTCGGGTGCTTCGTCACCGACGATCGGCAGGGCTTCGCCGAGCAGATGTCGCCGCTCTTCGGCCTCACGCCCGACGAGCTCCTGGAGTTCCCGCACGCGCTGATCGGCACGACCGACGAGATCGCCGAGGTGATCGAGGCTCGGCGCGAGCGCTGGGACGCGTCGTACCTCGTGGTCCAAGCCGACGCCATGGAGGCCATGGGGCCGATCGTGGCCCGCCTCGCCGGGCAGTAGGGCCTCAGGGCGCGGCGCGCACCACCCACACCTTGGCCGAGGGCGCGCCCGCGTCGGGCCAGGCGAGCTCGCCCACCTCGCCACGCTGCGGGTCGCCCGGGGTGGCGTCCTCCACGACCCAGCGCCGATCGGGGTCGAGGGGCGCCACGAGCGAGGGGGGCTCGAGGTCGGTGGCCTCGAGCCGGTACGCGAACACGACCGCCGCCGGGTCGCCCTCGGCCACGTAGGCCAACGCCCCGAACGGCGAGCCGATCGGCGAGACGAGGCGGTGGAGCTCGCCCTGCTGCACCAGGGTGCGGATCCGCCGGTAGGTCTCGACCGCCTGGCGCGCCGCCTCGCGCTCGGGCTCGGTCATCGTCCGGGGGTCGAGGTCGAAGCCGAAGCGGGCGCTCATGGCGACCGCGCATCCGAACGCGATCGGCCGCTGCCCCCAGCGGGTCACGTGGGCGCCGAGCACGTTGGCCGGCAGCAGGTGCGAGGCGCCCCACTGGAGGCGCACCCGATCGATCGGGTCGGTGTCGTCGGAGGTCCAGAGCTCGTGGAAGCGGGCCAGGTTCGCCAGGTCGCTGCGGCCGCCGCCCGAGGCGCACAGCATCAGCTCCACGTCCGGGTGGGCGGCGGCGACCTCGTCCATGAGCGCGAGGGTGGCGTGCACCCGATCGATCGGGAGGTGGCTCTGGCGGTCGGGGGCCAGCGCCGGGGAGCCGGCCTCGAACAGGTCGCGGTTGGCGTCCCACTTCAGGTACGAGATGCCGGGGTGGAGGGCCAGGGCGCCATCGACCACCGCCCGGGCCTGGGCGCGCGCCTCGGGCTGGCAGAGGTCGAGGACCAGCTGCTGGCGCTCCTCGCGCCGCTCCCGGCCCGGCTCGGCGACCACCAGGTCGGGGCGGGCCTCGTAGGCCTCCGAGCGAGGGTTGACCATCTCGGGCTCGATCCAGAGGCCGAAGCGCAGGCCGCGATCGAGGGCGCGATCGACCACGGGGCCGAGGCCGTCGGGGAACTTCCGGCGGTCGACGTCCCAGTCGCCGAGGCCCGCAGCATCGTCGTCGCGGGGGTGGGTCGTGCCGAACCAGCCGTCGTCGAGGAGGAAGAGCTCGGCGCCGAGGTCGGCGGCCCCGTCGATCACCTCGCCCACGCCGTCGGCATCGAGCGCGAAGCCCATCGCCTCCCAGTTGTTGAAGGCGATGGCCCGGGGGCGGGCGCCGTTGCGGACCACCTGCTCGCGGACGTAGCGGTGCAGGCGCCGGCTGAGCGGGCCGGTGCCCGCGCTCGACCAGCCCAGCAGGGCCGAGGGTGCTCGGAACGACTCGCCAGGACCCAGGTGGCGCTCGGCCCCCACGTGCTGCACGCCGGCGATCAGGCGCCCCTGGCCGTGGACGGTGCGCTCGGCGGCGATCCGCACGTCGCCACCCCAGACGACCGACACCCCCAGCAGCTCGCCCGCCTCCTCGGTGGGCGGGCCCTCGAGCGACCAGAGCACGAGCGGCGCCAGGTGCAGCGAGGAGCGCACGCCGCCCGCCGAGGCGAGCGAACGGGTGCCGAGGCCCACCGGCTCCACCGTGGGGCTCCACTCGTTCGCCCAGCCGCCGCCCCAGTGCTCCAGGTGGGCGCCGACGGTGGGGACCGCCGGCGACGTCGAGGCCAGCTCATGGAGCGTGCACGGCGCATCGGCCCGGTTGACCACCTCGCTCGACGCCTCGAGCAGCCCGTAGCTCGGCCAGGTGCGCCAGCGCAGCACCACCTCGAAGGGCGCGACGCGGTCGCGCAGGCGCACCTCGTGGACCTCGCCGTGGTCGTGGGTGCCCGCCGCCATCGCCTCCACCACCAGCCGGGTGCCGGTGGTCCCGTCGGCGTGGGTGGCGCGCAGGGCCGGCTCGCGCAGGGCCTCCTCACCGAACGTCGGCAAGGCGAGGGGGAACAGGGCCGTGGGGAAGGCTGGGTCGGGCTCGCAGCGCTCGGGCCCACCGAGGCCGAGCTGGTGGAGGCGGCCGTCGGCACCGACGCCGAGCACCAGCCCGGTCTCGCCGCCGTCGATGTGGAGCTGCTCACCGGGCACGGTGGCGCACCCTAGGATCCTGCGGCCGACGAGGGGGCCGCGATGACGAGGGCGACAGCGCAAGGAGAGGCGGTCGAGGGCATCGACCTGACCGATCTGGCCCGCTTCGCGGACGGCCCGCCGCTCGACCTCTACCGGTCGCTGCGAGACCACGACCCGGTGCACTGGCACGAGCCCACCGAGCGCACCCCCGACGGCGAGGGCTTCTGGTGCCTGACCCGCCACGCCGACGTGGCCCGGGCGGCCGCCGACCCCACCACCTTCTCCTCGTGCACCGGCCCCGGCCGCGACGGCGGGGGCACCCTGATCGAGGACCTGCCGCTCGGCTTCGCCGCCGGGGTCCTGTTCAACATGACCGACGCGCCCCGCCACCACCACGTGCGCCGGCTGGTCACCCCGGCGCTGAGCCCCCGGCGGCTCCGCGAGCTCGAGGCGACGCTGGCCGTGCGGGCCGACGCCATCGTCGACGCCGCGGTCGAGCGGGGGCGCTTCGACGCCCTCGTCGACGTGGCCGCCGAACTGCCCTTGCAGGCCATCGCCGAGCTGCTGGGGGTGCCCCAGGCCGATCGCCACCTGCTCCTGGGCTGGGCCGACGCCACCCTCGACTACGACGACCGCGAGCTGGGCGAGTCCACCGACCGGAGCCAGCGCGCCGCCGCCGAGATGTTCGAGTACGGCACCGAGCTCCTCGCCGCCAAGCGCCGCTGCCCGGCCGACGACCTCCTCTCCACGATCGCCACCGCCGAGCTGCCCGACGAGGCGCTCCCCGGTGGAACCCTGGCCGAGCTCGAGCAGCAGATGTTCTTCAACCTGCTGATCGCCGCCGGGTCCGAGACGACGCGCAACTCGATCGCCGCCGGGCTCCTCGCGCTCATCGACCGGCCCGACCAGTGGGCGGCGCTGCACGCCGACCCGGGCCTGCTGCCCGACGCGGTCGAGGAGGTGCTCCGATGGGCGTCGAGCACCGTCTACAACCGCCGGACGGCCACGGTCGACGTCGAGGTCGAGGGGCGCCAGATCCGCGCAGGCGACAAGGTCGTGCTCTGGTGGCAGTCGGCGAACTTCGACGACCGCGCCTTCGACGAGCCCGAGCGCTTCGACGTGCGCCGCCGCCCCAACCCGCACCTGGCTTTCGGCGTCGGCCCCCACTTCTGCCTGGGGGCCAACCTCGCCCGCCTCGAGGTCCGCCTCGTGCTCGGGGGGCTGGCCCGGCGCGGCGTGCGCCTCGCCCTCGACGGCCCCGTGGTGCGCACCCGCTCGAACAAGCACCAGGGCTTCCGGTCCGTGCCGGTGCAGGTGGTGGCTCCGTGAAGGTGATCCTCCACATCGGCACGTCGAAGACGGGTACCTCGGCCCTCCAGCGCTCCCTCGCGCGCGCCGCCGAGGAGCCCGACGTCTGGCCCTTCGGGTACCCCACCTGGCCCGAGCGCAACGACGCCCACCACACGCTCGCCTCGGCGTTCGTGTCCACCGCCTACATGCCCCGGCTGCTGACCGACGGGGGCCGGCGCACCCCGCAGGACGTGCGCCAGGACGGCATCAACGCCTGGGCGAAGATCAAGCTGAGCGCTCCCGCCCACGATCTGGTGGTCATCAGCTCCGAGTACCTGTTCGCCATCAGCGAGGAGGGCGCCCACATCCTCGCCGGGCTGGTCGACGAGATCGCCGACGAGGTCGAGGTCGCCTGCTACGTCCGGCCGCCGGCCGCCCACTACGTGGCGTCGCTCAGCCAGCGCGTCCGGGCCAGCCGCCACGTGATCCGCCCGTGCGACCATCGCCTCGACGCCCGGCAGCGCCTGGCCCGGTTCACCGACGCCTTCGGCGGGCGCGTCACGGTCCGCTCCTACGAGCGCGACCGGCTGATCGGCGGCGACATCATCGAAGACTTCCGCGCGACGTTCCTCCCCGAGATGCCGCCGCTCCCGCGCCCCACCGCGAAGGGCGACAACCGCTCGCTTTCCGCGGAGGCGATCTGCCTGCTCCACGAGCTGCGGGGCCACGCCTGGGCCGACGAGGAGCGCCAGCACTCTCCCAGCTCCACGGCCGTCCAGCAGGCGCTGCTCGGCATCGACGACGGCCCGTCGGCGTCGACGGCGTCGCTGCGTCCCGGCCTGGCGGAAGCGATCACGTGGGCCCACGACGTGGACCTCGCCTACCTCGCCGACGAGCACGGCCTCGAGCTCGCCCGCGCCGGCGCGCCCGATGGGCCTTGCCCGGGTTGGACCGCCGAATCGGCCGAGGAGATCCTCGCCGTCGAGCCCGAGCGCCTCGACGAGCTCCGCGCCCGGCTGGTGCGCCAGCTCGCCGACCAGCTGGTGCTGGCGCGCGACCGGATCGGGCGCCTCGAGCAGCGGCTGGCCAAGGCGAAGGGCGACGACGCGTGAACGTGGACCGATGGCTCGACGATCGGATCGGTCGCCTGCGGGGCAACCCCGTCGCCGACCGGATCATGTACTCGGCCTCCTGGTTCGGCGACGACGGGCGAGGCTGGATCGCCGCCTCGGCCGTCCGCTCGCTGCGAACCCCGGCCCCGGCCCACACGTTCCTGCGCCACCTCGCATGGCTGGGCATCGAGTCGGCCGTCGTGAACGGGCCGGCCAAGGGCGCGGTGCGCCGCGAGCGCCCGGCGCACGACCGGGCCCACCCGCACAAGCTGCGCCGTCCCGGCAACTCCAGCTTCCCCAGCGGCCACGCCGCCTCGGCGGCCACCATGGCCACGCTCCTGTCCGAGGACGGCCTCGCGCCGCTGTGGTGGGCGATCGCCCTCACCGTCTCCGCCAGCCGCGTCTACGTCGGCGTGCACCACTCCTCCGACGTGCTGGGCGGCCTCGCCATCGGCACGGCGATCGGCCTCGCCGCCCGCCGCATCGATCTGCCGCTGCCGGTGCCCGGGCCCGGGGACCGCTGAGCCGGCGTCAGCCGTCGAGGAGCCCCGACGCCCGCAGCCACGCCTCGCATCGGACCATGCCCTCGTCGAGGTCGACGGCCGGCGCCCAGCCGAGCAGGGCGCGGGCCTTGGCGCTCGAGTACGAGTGGCGGCGCAGCAGGTAGTCGACCGTGTCGGCGCCGACGCCGGCCGCGTCGAAGCGCTCGGCCACCTCGGCGGCGGGGAGGAGCTCGGGCTCGCGGCCGAGCATCCGGTAGTAGCGGCCGAAGAACTCGAGGTTCGACACGGCGCCGTCGGCGAGGGTCAGCACCTGGCCGGACGCCGCCTCGCTCGCCGCCGCGAGCACGATGCCCTCGACGAGGTCGTCCACGTAGATCGGGCTGAACCGGTGCGAGCCGTCCTCGGGGATGGCGAAGGTGCCCGTGCGGATGCCGACCACCGGCCAGAAGGTCCACGGCACCGAGCCGGGGCCGTAGACGTCGCCCGGGCGCACGACCGTCACCGGCACCTCGCCACCGGCGTGGGCCTGGAGGGCGACCTGCTCGCTGGCGATCTTGGTGTCGACGTACTCGTGGCCGTCGGGGCGCACCGGATGGTGCTCGTCGACCTCGGCGGGGAAGTCGACGTCGGAGAACGCCCGGACCGACGAGAGGTGGACGACCCGGCGCACCCCGGCGCGGGCGGCGGCGTCGAGCACGTGGCGGGTGCCGAGCACGTTCACCTCCCACGCTCGCTGGAGCCCGGACGTGTTGGACACCAGCGCGGCGGTGTGGACCACCACCTCGGCGCCCTCGATCGCCTCCTGCCACGGCCCGGGCGCGCTCGTGTCGCCGACGACGACGTCGGGATCGTCGGAACGCACATCGATCGCGACGACCTCGGCGCCGAGCGCTCGGTAGTGCTCCCCGAGCGACCGCCCGATGAAGCCGGCGCCGCCCGTGATCGCCACCCTCGTCGGCACCCCTCCTGCAGCCATGGTCCGGCAACGTACCCTGGCCGGGCACGCAGACGAGGGGGAGCACGATGAGGCGACGTTCGAGCCGGTCCACCACCCGGCGCACCCTGGTGGTGGCCACGCTGGTGGTGGCGACGGCGCTTGGTGCGCTCGCACCCGCCCGCCCCGCCGACGCCGCCGGGGTCACCACCCACGCCTGGATGGACCTCGACGCCATCGAGCGGGTGACGACCCCCGAGCTCAAGGCCCTCCTCGAGGCCAACCGCGACCTGGTGCGGTCGGGCGCCCACTTCCCCGACTCGGGCTACGCGCTGAGCAACACCTACGGCGAGGAGGCGCACTGGCAGCGGTTCCACGACGCCTACCTCGACCAGATCCTCGCCCGCGGCGACTGCGGCGACCCCACCGCTCCCCGCGGCCCCTGCGCCCCCGAGATCGCCTTCCTCATGGGGATGATCGGCCACGGCATGGGCGACGAGGTGTGGGACTGGCTCTTCGAGCCCAACGGCCCCGACCTCGACGAGTACTACTCCCCCGACTCGCTGGCCGGCTACGCCAACGACGGCGGCGCCGAGCTGCAGATGGACCTGGTCGCCATCGCCGACCACCACCAGCCGACCACCGGCATCCTGCCGTTCCCCAACCACGACCGGCTGCTGGCCACCTTCGCGGCCGTGGGCCGCGGCGACGTGGACGACAGCCAGCTCAACCTGGGCGAGGTCGCGATGGGCGTGGTGAAGTCGGTCGAGGCGTCGTGGGCGCCCGAGCACATCGACGCCATCCACGAGGCGATGCCGTGGATGTCGCACAACCTGGTCGACGGGCCCGGGGGCGTGCACTTCGCCGCCACCGCCATCGCCGGCGAGTGGGAGGCGATGTGGGGCCGGGTGCTCGGCGCCCAGCCCCAGACCAGCGTGTCGATCACCTACCCGGCCGACGGCCAGCGCCGCCTGCCCACCACCGGGTGGAACCGCAACATGGAGGCCGGGTCCTCGCGAGGGCGCGGCGGCGCCCGCACCCGCATCGCCGCCGCCCTCACCTACGCCCGGCCCTACACCGGCAGCGCCGGCACCGTGAGCACCGCGCTCCCCGCCGGCTCGATGACCCTCGTCGAGCGCGACTCGGGCGACCCGGTGCCGTTCCGCTCGGGCTGGCCGCGCAGCGTCCCGTACGGCCCCGATGCCGGCGAGCACCTCATCGGCCTCCAGCCCGGCGTCGACCTGGCCCCGTGCACGTGGTACCGCGCCGGCGTGACCTCGAACCTGGTGGACGCTCGCGACGAACCGGTGGCCCCGCACACGTGGGAGTTCCGCACCGGCGCCGACGCCGACGGCAGCCGCTGCCCCGATGATCCGTACACGGCCGATGAGAACTTCGCCCGCAAGGCCACGAGCGACCTCCTCGGCCGGCCCGCCACCGACGACGAGCTCGCCGCCCTCGGCTACGCCGCCGCGCGCGGCACCACCCGGGCCACGTGGACCACCGACCTGCTGGGCTCGCAGGAGGAGCGCGAGCTGCTGGTCACCGAGGCGTTCCAGCACGACCTGGGCCGCGCCCCCGACCCGAGCGGCCTCGCCTACTGGGCCAACCAGCTCCGCACGATCTCGCTGCCCGAGCTGCACGCCAAGCTCCTCGGTTCGCCCGAGGTGTACCGCCGCGCCGGTGGCACCAACGCCGCGTACGTGGCCGCCCTGTACCCGCTGGTGCACGGCCGCACGGTGGACCCGAGCGGCGCCCGCTACTGGACCGGCCGCCTCGATGCCGGCCTCCGGCGCTCGACGCTGGGCCTCTCGCTGCTCACCAGCCACGAGTCGGCCCAGCGCACGGTCGTCCAAGCCTTCCAGCGGTTCCTCGGCCGCGGGCCCGACCCCAGCGGTCGCACCTACTGGACCGGCTACCTGCAGCGGGGCAAGGACCCGCGCGACCTGTGGCGCTCCCTGATCCTCTCGGCCGAGTACGACCGCCGGGCCCAGGAGGCGTGATGGCGCTCCGAGGCGAGACGATCGTCGTCACCGGGGCCACCGGCCAGGTGGGCCTGCCGGTGGCCATCGCCCTCGCCGCCGACAACGAGGTGATCGCCGCAGCCCGGTTCTCCTCGCCGGCGGCTCGGGAGCGCCTCGAGGCCGCCGGGGTTCGCTGCGTGGTGGCCGACCTCGGCGCCGGCCAGCTCGACGAGGTGCCCACCGACCCGTCGTTCGTCCTCAACTTCGCGGTGGCGAAGTCGAACGACTGGGACCTCGACCTGCGCGACAACGCCGAGGGCATCGGCCTGCTGATGGCCCGTTGCCGCGGCGCCCGCGCCGTCCTCCACTGCTCGACGACCGGCGTGTACGAGGACACCGGGGGTGGCGGCCCCTACGCCGAGGACGCGCCCCTCGGCGACAACCACCGGGTGTCGCCGTTCCTGCCGACCTACTCGATCTCGAAGATCGCGACCGAGGCCGCGGTGCGCCTCAGCGCCCGCCTCTGGGACCTGCCGACCACCATCGCCCGCCTCAACGTCCCCTACGGCGACAACGGCGGCTGGCCGTCGATCATGCTGGCGCTGGCCCAGGCGGGGATCCCCACCGAGGTGCCCGCGGCGGGCCCGGCGATCTACAACCCGATCCACGAGGACGACATCGTCGCCATGGTGCCGCGGATGCTCGAGGTGGCCGACGTGCCGGCCACGATCGTCAACTGGGGCGGTGAGGAGGTCGTCTCGGTGCAGGAGTGGTCGGCCTACCTGACCGAGCTGACCGGCGTGGCGATCCCCCTCGTCGAGGGCCCCTCGGCGATCCCGTCGGTGGTGGCCGACCTCACCCGGGCCCACGAGCTGGTCGGTCGGGCCGAGGTGGGCTGGCGCGACGGGTTCCGGCGGATGGTCGAAGCCCGCCACGCCGACCTGCTCAGCTCGTAGCCGCCGCCCGGCCGGCCCGCCGACCGAAGTAGGTGCCGTCGCCGAGCGAGATGCCGCTCACGTAGCCGCCGACGGCGAGCCCGACGGTGGTGCGCCCGGCGGCGTGGAGGCCCGGCGCCGCGACGCCGTCGGGATCGGTGACGAGCCCGCCGAGGGTGAAGCTGGCGTACCAGCTGCGGTCGACGCTGAGGTCGACGACGCCGTACGGCGGGCGCAGGGGGATCACGAACTCGGGCGCCTTGTGGAACGCCGGATCCTCGCCGCGCTCGGCGGCGGCGTTGTAGGCGTCGAGCGTCGCCTGGAGGCGCCCCGGGGGCAGCCCGATCTCGACCTCCAGCTCGGCCGCGGTCTCGGCCACCCACCGGGGCTTGTAGCCGGCGATGTTCACGGCGAAGGTGTCGTCGCTGTGGACCATGAAGACCCGGCCGTCCTGCTCGGTGAGGAAGGCGTGGCCGAGGCGGCCGGCATAGGTGTCCTCGTTGATGAACCGCTTCCCCGCGCCGTTCACCACGATGCCCCGCACGATGCTCCGAGGTGGGGCGAAGGGGATGCCCACCTCGATGCGGTCGAGGTTGGCGACCTCGGCGCCCGCGCCCATCGCCATGCGGATGGCCCGGCCGTCGTCGTGGGGCGTGCCGATGGGCACGTTGCAGCGCAGCAGCGGTGCGCAGTGGGCCTCGACCATCGGCCGGTTGAACGTGAACCCCCCGGCGGCCAGCACCACGCCCCGGGCGGCCCGGACGTGGCGACGCTCGCCGGCGATGCGGCACTCGACGCCCACCACCCGACCGCCATCGACCACCAGCCGGTCGACCTCGGTGTCGTGTTGGCGCCGCACGCCGGCCGCCGCCACCGCCTCGAGCAGGCGGGCCATGAGGAACCCGCCCGCGGCGTCGGCGTGGGCGGGGTGGTGGCCCCGGGCGGCCGGGGTGGCGACCTCGTTCCAGGGCCACGCGTCCTCGCCGCCGCTGAAGACCAGGCCGCTCGTGTCGGGCGGCTCGCGGTCGTGCTCGGGGTGGTAGCGGGCCTCGAAGGGGACGCCGTGGTCCACCAGCCAGTGGAAGTGGCCCACGCTGCCGGCGCAGTAGGCGGCGAGCTTCGCCTCGTCGACGCCGGGGCCGCAGGCGGCTCGCAGGAACGCGGCCATGTTCTCGGGCGAGTCCTCGAAGCCGCACGCCTCCTGCACCGGCGTGCCGCCACCGAGGTAGATGAGCCCGCCCGACAGGGCCGAGGTGCCGCCGCCCATCGCGGCCGCCTCCAGGGCCAGCACGCTCGCGCCGGCCTCGGCGGCCTCGATGGCGGCGCAGGCGCCGGCGCAGCCGAGCCCGACGACCACCACGTCAGCGGTGTCGTGCCAGGCGGCTACCTCGTCGACGTCGATCGGTTCGATGGGATCGATGGGGATCACGGCGCCGCAGTCTGCCCGCCGTGGCGCAGGCGCAGGGTGACCAGCTCGAAGGCCCGGAGGTCGAGGTGGACGACCCCGCCCTCGAGCGCCTCCGGCGCGCCGAGGGGCTCCTCGAGGAGGTCGACGCGCTCGACCGTGGTGGCGCCGGGCACCGAGAGCGCGACCCGGCGGCCACCGCCGAAGCACTCGTGCAGGCGCACGATCGTCCCGTCGCCGTCGTCGGCCGCCTTGATGGCGCTGATCGAGACGCCCCGTCGATCGGGTGCCACCACCGAGCCCTGGGCCGGGAGGCTCCCGTAGGAGCGCCCGATCGGGCGCACCAGCAGCGGGGAGTTGAAGGCGTGGGCCTCCTCGATCACCCCACCCACGGTCGTGGCGCCGGCGTGCGGGAGCACGGCGTAGGCGAAGCGGTGGTGGCCCCGGTCGGCCACCGGATCGGGCCAGGTCGGCGACCGCAGCAACGAGATGCGGGCCACGGCGCCCACCACGTCGTGGCCGTACTTGCTGTCGTTGAGCAGCGCCACGCCGAAGCTGTCCTCGCTCAGGTCGACCCACGTGTGGGCGCAGGTCTCGAAGCGCGCCTGGTCCCAGCTGGTGTTGCGGTGGGTGGGCCGATCGACGTGGCCGAACTGGATCTCGTGGCGGGCCACCGACGTGTGGACCCGCAGCGGGAAGGCGACCTTGAGGAGCTTGTGGTCCTCGTGCCAGTCCACCTCGCAGTGCACCTCGAGTCGGCGGCTCCCGCGAGCCAGGCGCACCCGCTGCTCGATGCGCGAGCGCCCGAACGAGCGGGCCACGAGCAGGGTCGCCCGATCCTCGTGCTGCTCCACGAGCTCGACCACCTCGGCCTCGGTGAGGTCGACCCCGGTGGCCAGAGCGGCGGCATCGATGTCCCACGCGTCCCAGTCCGCGGGCTCGTCGTCGAACAGCTGGAGCAGGTTCGCCGCCGCGCCCTCGGCCACCACCTCGCGGCCGGTCGGATGGTGGACGATCGATCGGAGCAGCCCGTCACCGTCCCACTCGACGCGGATGATGCCGTTGTCCATCCAGCCGTGGCCGCTCGTGACCGGCGGGCCGAGCTCGTCGACGGGGCGGTCCAGGTCCACCACCTCCCACCCGCAGGCCGGGGCCGTCGCCCGCACGAGGGTGCCGTCGTGGTCGACCAGCTCGTCGCGGGCGAAGGGGAGGCCGTTGGCGACGAGCGCCGGGCGCGTGGCGCCGCCCGCGTCCACGTGCTCAGCGAGGGCGCCGAGCGCGACGTCGCGCACGGCCCCGACCTCGGTTCGGAGCCGGTCGTAGTCGGCGAGGGTGTCGTCGTAGACCCAGTGGATCGACGAGCCGGGGATGATGTCGTGGAACTGGTGCAGGAGCAGCACCTTCCACGACGCGTCGAGCACGTCGGCGGGCACGGGCGCGCCGGTGAGGCGGTGGGCGGCGAGCGACCACAGCTCGGCCTCGAAGAGGAGGCGCTCCAGCTCGCGGTTGCCCGCCTTGACCGCGCCGTGGGTGGTGTAGGTGCCCCGGTGCAGCTCGAAGTACAGCTCGCCCACCCAGAGGGGCAGCGCCCGGCCGGCCGCCTCCGCCCGTGCGGCCTCGGCGCGGAGCGTGGCCATCGCTTCGGCCGCACCGACGCGGCGCACCCGACCGATGCCGTCGAGGTCCTCGAGCAGCCGGGTGCGCTCGAGCATGTCGGCGTCGGGGCCGCCCCCGCCGTCGCCGTGGCCGTAGAGGTAGATCGAGTGGTCGAGCACGTCGCGCTGGGCGTAGGTGCGCTCGGCGTGGAGGAGGTTGGCCACCGACAGGTCGCCGTTGTAGGTGTCGGCCGGCGGGAAGTGGGTGAAGATCCGGGTGCCGTCGATCCCCTCCCACCAGAAGGTCTGGTGGGGGAACCGGTTCGTGTCGTTCCACGAGAGCTTCTGGGTCAGGAACCACTCGACACCGGCGGCGGCGAGGATCTGGGGCATGGCCGCCGAGTAGCCGAACACGTCGGGGAGCCAGAGCCCGTCGCTGTCGACCCCGAGCTCGTCGCGCCAGAACCGCTTGCCGTGCACCAGCTGGCGCACGAGCGACTCGCCCGAGGGGAGGTTGCAGTCGGGCTCGACCCACATCGCGCCCACCGCCTCGAACCCGCCGGCGGCCACGTGCCCCTGGATCCGCTCCCAGAGCTCGGGCTGGTCGTCGCGGATCCAGGCGAACTGGGCGGGCTGGGATGCCACGAAGCGGTAGCGGTCGTCGCGGTCGAGGAACGTCGACGCCGTGGAGAAGGTGCGCACGGCCTTCCGGCGGGTCTCCCGCAGGGGCCAGAGCCAGGCCGTGTCGAGGTGCGAGTTGCCCACCGCCAGGTGCACGCGGCCGTCGTCGGCGTGGCTGCGACCCAGGAACGGCGCGAGCGCCTCGAGCGCGGCGGCCACCGACCCCTCCGTCACGCCGTCCGCCTCGATCGCCGCGCACGCGGCGTCGAGGGCGCTCGCCGCTTCGTCGGCCCGGTCGCCTCCGAGCCAGGTGACGCACTCGCGCGCGAGCGTCCAGCGCCGCACCAGCGCCTCGACCTGCCGATCGACGACGGCCAGGTGGCAGCGGCGCAGCACGAGGCGGGGCTCGCCGTGGTGGTCGGCGAGGAGCAGCTCGCCCCGGCGGCCCTGGAGCGCCTGGGGGTTCGACGCGGCCTCGATGTGGAGGTCGAACGCCTCGCCTCCCGCCGCCGGCTCGGCGATCACCACCTCGCGGTGGTTCGGGCTGATCCCCTGGGTGGGCCGGCCGTCCACCCACACCTGGCCCTCGGCCCCGAAGCCCGGGCCGCCGCCGTAGCCGAGGTGCACGACGAGGGCGCAGGCCCGCCCGGCCCACGCCTCGGGCACCGTGCCGGTGACGTGGAACCAGGTGGTGTCCCAGTCCGGGCCCCAGGCGTCGCCCTCGTGGAAGGGCACGAACTCGCCGGCGACGGCCTCGGCGTAGGGCACCGGCTCGCCGTGCAGGTGGTGGGCCTCGATCGCCACCTCGGTGCGCTCGGGCCACCGGGCGGGCTTCACCACCTCGGCCAGCACCTCGTCGATCGTCGTCAGCCGCTGCGCATCCGGTCGTGCCACGTCCGCACCGTAGGCTCCCGCGGCCCCGATCGACCGGGGCCGGGCGCCAGGAGGGCCAGGTGGATCGTCGCAGGGTGGTGATCGTCGGGATGGGCGACACCGGGGTGCTGAGCGCCATCGCCCTGGCTCGCCAGGCGCAGGTGACGGGCATCTCGACGCGCCCGGCGCTGGTCAGCGGCCAGGAGCTCGGCAACCGGCTCGCCGACCCGGAGGGCTGGAAGCGCAACTTCCTCGTCCCCTTCGAGCGGTTCCGCGGCCTCGACCGGGTGCGATCGGTCCACGGCCGCACGATCGGCGTCGACCTCGAGGCCCGACGGGTCCGGGTCGCGCTCGCGGCCGGCGGCGAGACCTCCGTGCCCTACGACGTGCTCGTGATCGCCTCGGGCGTGGCCAACGGCTTCTGGCGCCACGATCGGGTCGAGGGGCTCGACGAGGTCGAGGCGGGGATGCGGGCGATCGAGGAGCGGCTGGCGGCGGCCGCCACCGTGGCGGTGGTGGGCGGTGGGCCCACGGGGGCCAGCGCCGCCGCCAACCTGGCCCGCCGGCACCCCGGCACCGCGGTCCACCTGTTCTTCGGGCCCGAGCTGCCCCTCGCCGGCTACCACCCGAAGGTGCGGGGCCGGATCGACGCCGAGCTCCGGTCGGCGGGCGTGCACGTGCACCCGGGCCACCGCGCCGAGCTGCCCGAGGGCTTCGAGGGCGACGACCTCACGAGCGGGCCGGTCCGCTGGTCCACCGGGCAGCCGCCCTTCGCCGCCGACGTGGTACTCTGGGCCACCGGTCGCGTCCGGCCCCACACCGGCTTCCTGCCCCCAGCGATGCTCGACGAGCGCGGCTTCGTGCGGGTCGACGAGCACCTGCGGGTGCCGGGCCACGACGGGGTCTTCGCGGTGGGCGACGTGGCGGCCACCGACCCGAACCGCAGCTCGGCGCGCAACTGGGGCTTCCTGGTGCTCGCCCGCAACGTCCGCGCCCACCTCGCCGGTCGTCCCGAGCGGATGCGCGCCTTCCGCGCCCCCGAGCACCGGTGGGGCTCGGTGCTCGGCGCCCAAGACGACGGCCTGCTCGTGTTCCAGCCCGACGGGCGAGCGGTCACCGTCCCCCGTCCACTGGTGCAGCCGCTGCTGTTCGACCTCTACCTGCACCTCGGCCTCTACCGCGGCACCCGCCGCCGCTGAGGCTCGGTCAGCGGACGCCGAGGCGGCGCGCGGCGCGATCCGCCGCCGCCGGGCCGGCGAGGAGGCGCAGCAGGACGAGCCCGTCGATGAGGGCGATCGCCGTCTCGGCCTCGGCTCGACGCCGGGCGGGGGTGGCGTCGACGTGCTCGGCCGCCCAAGCGATCCAGGCCTCGACCAGCTGGGGCACCACCTCGTCGAAGGGCGCCCGCCCGGCGGCGGCGAGACCGTTGGCCTCGAAGAAGAGGGCGAAGACGGGGTCGGCCTCCTCGTTGGCGACCACCGGCCAGGTGCGGCGGGCCAGCTCGAGGTGGTCGGCCGCCGGCCGCTCGAACGCCGGGGCGAGCGTCGCCTGCAGCTGGAGGCCCACCGTGAGGAGCACCTCGGCCACCAGCTCCTCCTTGGACGGGAAGTAGTACACGACGACCCGGTCGTTGATGCCCAGGTGCTTGGCCACCCGCCCGTAGGTGAGCTGGCTGAGCCCGCCGTCGAGGGCGGTGCGCAGCGCGCCCTCGAGGATCTCGTCACGGGAGTGGCGGGGTCGCATCGCCCTTGACCGTAGTGGTCGCTACGAATACCGTCTCGTAGCGATCGCTACGAACATCGAGGAGCCCCCGATGACCGCCCTCTCCCCCGCCGAGGCCACCGACCGCTTCCGCCAGCCGCCCGACCGCTTCGTGGACGTCGGCGCCGGTGAGGTCGCCGTGCGGACCATCGGCTCGGGGCCCGACGTGCTGTTCGTCCACGGCTTCCCCGTCAGCGGCGCCACGTTCCGCACCCTGCTCCCCCACCTGGCCGAGCACGTCACCTGCCACGTGATCGATCTGCCGGGGGCCGGCGCCAGCCGCTTCGACGCCACCACGCCCATCTCCTTCGAACAGCACGTCGCCAACGTCCGCCGGCTGGTCGATGCCCTCGGCCTGGACGACCTTTCCGTCGTGGGCCACGACAGCGGCGGCATGATCGCCCGCCACGCGCTGGCCGGCGACGAGCGGGTCCGGAGCTGGGGGCTGATCGACACCGAGCAGCCCCAGGGCCTGGGGTGGCGGTTCCGCTCGTTCGTGGTCCTCGGCCGGCTGCCGGATCGCATCGTCGGGCGGATCCTCGGGTGGGTGTCGGGGAAGCCGGCCATCCGCCGCAACGGCTTCGTGTTCGGCGACGCCTTCGCCGACCGGGCCCTGCTCGACGGCGAGTTCGACGAGCTGTTCCTCCAGCCGCTGCACCGCGATCCGGCGAAGCAGGCGGCCGCCGCCGCGCTCCTCGGCAGCTTCTCGGACCGCTACGTCCACGAGCTCGGCGCCCTGCACCGCCGCATCACGGCACCCGTGCAGCTGGTGTGGGGCACCGAGGACGTCTTCTTCCCCATCGATCGGGCCCGGGAGATGGTCGGCACCTTCGCCGACGCCCGCCTGGCCGAGATCGAGGGCGCCGGCCTGTTCGCCCACGAGGAGCGGCCCGCCGAGGTGGCCGCCGCCCTCCTGCCCACGCTGCGGGGCGAGCGGTAGCGCCCGACCTGCTTCAATCGCCCGCATGGCGACCAAGGGGCAGCACGCCGCGGACGGGCACGATCAGATCCGGGTGCAGGGCGCGCGGGTCCACAACCTCCGAGACGTCAGCATCGAGCTGCCCAAGCGCCGGCTGACGGTCTTCACCGGCGTGTCGGGATCGGGGAAGAGCTCGCTGGTGTTCGGCACGATCGCGGCCGAGTCGCAGCGGCTGATCAACGAGACCTACAGCGCGTTCGTGCAGGGCTTCATGCCGACGATGGCCCGGCCCGACGTCGACGTGCTGGAGGGGCTGACCACCGCGATCCTCGTCGACCAGGAGCGACTCGGTGCCAACGCGCGCTCGACGGTCGGCACGGTCACCGACGCCAACGCCCTGCTCCGCATCGTGTTCAGCCGACTCGGCCAGCCCCAGATCGGCGGGCCCAACGCCTTCTCGTTCAACGTGGCCTCGGCGAGCGGGGCGGGGACGATCCGGGTGAAGAAGGGCACCGAGACGAAGGTGGAGCGGCGCTCGTTCTCCCGGGCGGGCGGCATGTGCCCGCGCTGCGAGGGCATGGGCCGGGTGTCGGACGTCGACCTCTCCGCCATCGTCGACGAGTCCCGTTCGCTCGACGACGGCGCCATCCTCGTGCCCGGCTACTCCATGGAGGGCTGGTACGGCCGCATCTACCGCGGGTGCGGCTGGTTCGACCCCGCCAAGCCGGTGAAGCGGTTCACCAAGCGGGAGCGGGCCGACCTCCTCTACAAGGAGGCCACCAAGATCAAGGTCGAGGGCATCAACCTCACCTACCTCGGGCTCATCCCCCAGATCGAGAAGTCGTACCTGTCGAAGGACGTCGATGCCCTCCAGCCCCACATCCGGGCCTTCGTCGAGCGGGCGGTGGTGTTCGGCACCTGCCCCGACTGCGACGGCACCCGCCTGAGCGAGGCGGCCCGATCGTCGAAGGTCGCCGGCATCGACATCGGCGAGGCCTGCCAGATGCAGATCACCGACCTGGCCGAGTGGGTCCGAGGCCTCGACGAGCCCTCGGTCGCCCCCCTGCTCGCCACGCTGTCGGCGACGCTCGACTCGTTCGTGGCGATCGGGCTCGGCTACCTGTCGCTCGATCGGCCGTCGGGCACGCTGTCGGGCGGCGAGGCGCAGCGCACCAAGATGATCCGCCACCTCGGCTCGTCGCTCACCGACGTCACCTACGTCTTCGACGAGCCCACCGCCGGGCTCCACCCCCACGACGTGGGCCGCATGAACGACCTGCTCCTCGCCCTCCGCGACGCCGGCAACACCGTGCTGGTGGTGGAGCACGAGCCCGACACGATCGCCATCGCCGACCACGTCGTCGACCTGGGCCCGGGTGCGGGATCGGCGGGCGGCACGGTCTGCTTCGAGGGCGACGTCGCCGGGCTGCGGGCCAGCGACACGGTGACCGGTCGCCACCTCGATGACCGGGTGGCGCTGAAGGACGAGGTCCGCGCGCCGACCGGTGTCCTCGAGATCCGGGGCGCGAGCGCCAACAACCTGCACGACGTGGACGTCGACGTCCCCCTGGGGGTGCTCGTGGCGATCACGGGCGTCGCCGGTTCCGGGAAGAGCTCGCTGATCGACGCGTCCATGCCCGACGACGCCGGAGCGATCACCGTCGACCAGGCCCCGATCCGCGGGTCGCGCCGCAGCAACCCGGCCACCTACACCGGCCTGCTCGATCCGATCCGCAAGGCCTTCGCCAAGGCCAACGG
>JAGQSL010000452.1 GCA_020439525.1 Acidimicrobiales bacterium
GGTTGGTGCGGTAGAGCTCGTTCGAGGCCCTCGCGGTGGAGTGCCCCGAGTAGGTCCGCATCATCCAGGGGCGATCGGGCGTGCGCTGCTCGGTCATGGCTCCATTCTCCGCTGCGGGCGTGGTCTGTGTCACGCCCGCACCCCTACCCGGAGACGGCGGCCGACCGACCAGGCGCACGGGCGCCGCCGCGCGCTGCGCCCCGCCGGCGCGGGGCGAGGATGCGCAGGAGCGTGAGGAAGAGCACGAGCGCCGTCACCACCTCGACGAGCAGCACGACGGCGACGTTCGTCCGTTCGGTGCCGGCCTCGAGCAGGTGGAGCGTGGCCAGCACGTACACCGCGAAGCTGGCGAGGTGGATCCGCTGCCACCAGCGGTGGGCCAGCCGCCGCTTCAGCAGCGAGCTCACCTCCACGGCGAGGAGCAGCCAGAAGGCCACCACGCCGAGGGCGACGGCGCCGGGCTTCCACGAGGACGCGAACGGGACGAGCAGGTCGGTCACGTCGAACGCCACGTAGGAGTCGGCGACCAGGGCACCGAGGTGGACGCCGGTGAGCACGACCGTCAGCATCCCCAGGTGGCGGTGGAGGTCGAGGACCCACGCCGGCTTGGCGACGCCGCGCGCGGAGCGGGTGCTGAGCAGCAGGCCCCACACCACCGAGGCCGCGGCCACCGCCCACGCCACCATGCCTGTGGAGCGGGCCACGTACCACCAGATCTTCGGGGTCACCGCAGCACCCCCTCGAGGCCGGCGGTCGTGCGCACCGTGCCGTCGTCGGCGACCACGATGGCCGCGACCGATGCGTCGGCATCGGCCACGCCGTCGGGTCCGAGGAGGAACAGCGAGGTGGCCGAGACCTCGGCCCACCAGGCCTCGGCGGCCACCACGGTGACCGCGGCGACCCCGGTGCGAGCGCTCGTCCCGGTGCGCGGGTCGATGAGGTGGTGCACCTCGCCCGTCGCCGTGCTCCAGCGCCGTCGGCAGCGGCTGCTGGTGGCCACGGCCCCCTCGGCGATCGCCAGGCGGGCCAGCTCCCGTGCGGGGTCGAACGGGTCCTCGACCGTGATCACCCAGCCGTCGTCGGTGGGTGCCGCACCGCAGGCGCGGAGGTCGCCGCCGAGGTTGACGAGGACGCCGGCCGCCTGGTCGCGCAGCTCGGTGGCCACGAGGTCGGCGGCGAGGCCCTTGCCGATCCCCCCGGGGTCGAACGTCGTCCCCTCGGGGAGGGCGACGGTCCCGCGGGTGCGGTCGACCACGACGAGCGGCCAGGCGCCGTCGACCACGGGGATCGGCTCGATCTCGCGAGCGGCGTCGGCCACGGCCGGGAAGGTGCGGTCGTAGCCGTGGGCGATGACGGCGGCGCCGACGGTGGGGTCGTAGCGGCCCTCGGTGGCGCTCGCCGCTGCGAGCGCCCGCTCGACGAGCAGCAGCGTCTCGGCGGTCACGGGCACGGGCGTCCCGGCGCAGCGGTTGAGCGCGGCGACCTCGCTGCCGCTCCGGAACCGGCTCCAGCGCGCCTCGAGGGCCTCGATCCGGGCCCGGGCTCGGGCGGCGAGCCAGGGCGGGCCGTCGACGACCTGGACCTCGGCGCGGGTGCCCATCGCCGCGAACCGCTCGACCTGCACGGCGGCATCGGTGGCGGTCGCCACCATCAGCTGCCTCCGGTGGGCGTGGTGGGCGGCGCGGTGACGGGCGGGGCGGTGACGG
>JAGQSL010000068.1:0-212 GCA_020439525.1 Acidimicrobiales bacterium
CCGCCGTGCGAATCCCGGCATTGCTGGCGGCCTACAACCAGAAACACGCCAAGGTCGAACTGGACCTGACCACCGGGCCCTCGGGCACGATGATCGAAGGCGTGTTATCGGGGCGACTGGCGGCAGCGTTTGTCGATGGACCGGTGTTGCACCCGACCCTGGAGGGAGTGGCGGTGTTTGAGGAGGAGATGGTGGTGATTGCGCCCTTGCAT
>JAGQSL010000068.1:257-9960 GCA_020439525.1 Acidimicrobiales bacterium
TATCTATACCTTTCGCTCCAACTGCTCATACCGGCACCACTTTGAGCGCTGGTTTTCCCAGGACGGCGCGATGCCGGGGAAGATTTTCGAGATGGAGTCGTACCACGGCATGCTCGCCTGTGTCAGCGCCGGCGCCGGGCTGGCGCTGATGGGCTCGGCGATGACCAAGGTGACCGGGGCGGGCTTCTGGCTCGGTGCCGCCGCCCTCGCCGGCTGGGCCATCTGGCGAGATCGGCGAGCGGGGCGCCCGCTCGGGGCGCCCGGCTCGCCGCTGCGGCTCGCGGGCATCGCTGCGGCGTGCGGCCTGGCGGTGTTGCCCCTGCTCTGGCCGGCGTTGGTGGCCGACCCCGCCTTCCAGCTGCGGCGCCTCGGCGCGTCGGTCGGGCTCAGCACCGAGGACCCGGGCGGCACGGCTCGTCGGGGCACCCGCCAGTTCTTCCTCGGCGAGCCGGTCGACTCGCCGGGGTGGGCCTACTACCCGGTGGCGCTCGCCCTCCGGGTGGCGCCGTGGACCTTCCTCGCCCTGCTCGTCGGCGTGCCCGCCGCCTTCGTGTGGCGCTCCACGCGCCGGTACGCCCTCGTGCTGCTCCCGTCGATCGTGGCCCTGTTCGTCGTGCTTAGCGCGTCGCCGAAGAAGTTCGACCGCTACGGCCTCGTGCTGCTCGGGCCGATGGCCGTGATCGCTGGACTCGGCGTCCAGCGGGCGGTTCGCGACATCGTGGCGCCCCGCGTCGCCGTCCGGGTGGTCGGTGGCGTGGGGCTGGTCGCCTTCGCCCTCAGCCTGTGGGCGGCGCCCTGGGGCCTGGCCTACTTCAACCCGTTGCTCGGGGGCAGCTCCACGGGCGAGGAGCAGCTGCTGGTGGGCTGGGGCGAGGGCAAGACCGATGCCATCGAGGAGATCCGCGAGCTCCAGGGCGGCGACTGCTCGGGGGTCACGATCGCGGGCGTCCAGCAGGAGTTCCTGCTCGGCTTCCCGTGCGCCACCTTCGCCTCGGCCGAGACCGCCGACTACGTGGTGGTCTACGTGTCGTCGCTCCAGCGGAACCCTCGCGCCCGAGCCCAGGTGAAGGAGCGCGAGCTGGTGGCGACCGTGGAGATCCGCGGCATCACCTACGCCGAGATCTGGAGGTGAGCGCCTCGCCCGCGGAGGTGGTGCAGCGCCACCTCCGCCGGCGCCCGGCCGGTGTACGCTCCGCCGCGTCGGGGCGAACGGGCACGGGCGCCCCTGGGCAGAGCGGAGGGCGAGATGGCGCACGACCGGTGCGGTGTCCAGGAGCGGTCGGCGCAGCCGGCGCGTATCGGGCGGGCGTGCTCGCGGGCCAGCTCGGCCGGCGGGGGGTGACGACCATGGAGGACCTCGACCTCTCGATCGTCGACGACCGGACGACGGAGCTGTGGTCCGGCCTGGTGCCGGTCCTCTCGGACTACATCGCCATCCCGGCCCTCTCGCCCGGCTTCGATGCCGACTGGGCGGAGAACGGCCACCTCGATCGCGCGGTCGAGCTGATCGTGGCCTGGTGCGAGGATCGGCCGATCCCCGGGCTGACCGTGTCGGTCCACCGGCTGGAGGGGCGGACGCCGGTGATCACCTGCGAGATCCCCGCCACCTCGGGCGCCGAGGCGGCCCCGCCGGTACTGCTGTACGGCCACCTCGACAAGCAGCCCGAGATGGAGGGTTGGCGCGACGATCTCGGTCCGTGGCAGCCCGTCCTCGAGGGCGACCGGCTCTACGGCCGCGGCGGGGCGGACGACGGGTACGCCCCCTTCGCCGCCCTCGGCGCCCTCGAGGCGGTGCAGGCTTCCGGCGGTGCGCACCCGCGATGCGTCGTGCTCATCGAAGCCAGCGAGGAGTCTGGGAGCCCGGACCTCCCTGCCTACGTCGAGGCGCTCGCCGACGTGATCGGGACGCCCCAGCTCATCGTGTGCCTCGACTCGGGCGCCGCCGACTACGAGCACCTGTGGCTGACCACCTCGCTCCGCGGCATGGCGGCCGGCAACCTCACCGTGCGCGTGGTCGAGGAGGGCCTCCACTCCGGTGGCTACGGCGGCTTCGTGCCCGACGGCTTCCGCATCCTGCGGCGGCTGCTCGACCGCATCGAGGACAGCGAGGACGGGCGGGTGCTCCTGCCCTCGGCGTGGGTCGAGGTCCCCCCGGAGACCGAGGCGGCGCTGGAGCGAGCCACCTCGAGGGTCGGTGCGGGACGGGTGGCCGAGGCGCCCCTGACGCCCGGGGTCGACCCGGTCACGGGCGACGACCCGCTCGAGGCCATGCTCGCCACGACGTGGCGGCCGCAGCTGACGGTGGTGGGCCAGGACGGGCTCCCGCCCTCGGCGCGAGCGGGCAACGTGCTGCGGCCCGAGACCACGCTGCGGCTGTCGCTGCGGATCCCCCCGCACGTGGACCCCGACGTCGTGCTCGCCGAGCTCGAGGCGGCGCTCACCGAGGACCCGCCGCACGGCGCACAGGTGACCTTCAGCGACGGGGCGGGTGCGTGGGGGTGGGCCGCGCCACCCACCGCGCCATGGCTCGAGGCGGCGCTCCAGCGGGCATCAGACCGGTTCTTCGGGGCCCCGGCCCTGCACTTCGGCGAGGGCGGCACGATCCCGTTCATGGCGATGCTCGGCGAGCGGTTCCCGGGCACCCAGTTCGTGGTGACCGGCGTGTTGGGTCCGCACAGCAACGCGCACGGCCCCAACGAGTTCCTCCACCTGCCGACCGGTCGGCGGATCACCGCTGCGGTGGCGGTCGTGCTGCACGCCGCCGCGGCGCGGCGCTGACGGGCGCCGCCTACGCCTCGTCGCCCCCACCCGAGCCCGGCTCGAAGGGGACCGACGCGAGCAGGTCGAGGCCGAGCCGGCGCGAGAGCAACGTGGCGGCGGCGAGCCCTCGCACGCTGTTGCCGGCGGCGTCGAGCGGGGGCGAGAAGGTGCCGAGACCGCCCTTGCCGGGCGACACGGTGACGATGCCGCCGCCGATCCCGCTCTTGCCGGGAAGGCCGACGTCGTGGAGCCAGTCGCCCGAGGTCTCGTAGAGGCCGGCGGTGACCATCGACGCGAGGACCGCGTGGCAGACCTCGGCGCTCACGACGCGCTCGCGGGTCAGGGGGTTGACGCCGCCGTCGGCGAGGGTCGCGCCCATCACGGCGAGGTCGCGGGCGCAGACCGCGACGCAGCTCTGGCGGGTGTAGAGGTCCAATGCCTCCGCCGGGTCGCCTCGCAAGCGATCGCGAGCCGCCAGGACCGCGGTGAGCTCGCGGTTGCGGTGGTTCGTCGCCGAGGCCGATTCGTACGTGTCGATGTCGAGCTCGAGGCGCCGACCGGCGAACCGGGACATCCCGTCGAGGATCGCGTCCCACCGATCGTCCGGGCCGGCCCCGGGGACGAGGCTCGTCGTGGCGATCGCGCCGGGGTTCACCATCGGGTTCGTGCGGGCGTCGGGCGTGCGATCGAGGGCCTCGACCGAGTTGAAGGGAAGGCCCGTGGCGTTCGCACCGACCAGGCGTCGAACCTCGTCGGGGCCGACCGCTTCGCCGGCGAGGGCCTGCACGAACGGCTTGGCGACGCTCATGATCGGGAACGCGACGTCGGCGTCGCCGACCTCGACGACCTGCCCGTCGACCCCGGCCACGGCGATCCCCACGTGGTCCGGCGACGCGTCCGCGAGCGCCGGGTACACCTGCGAGACCTCGCCGTCGCGCCGGTCGCGCACCTGGTCGAGCGTCTCCACCAACCGCGCCCGGATGTCGTGGCCCGCGGGCAGGTGGCCGGTGGAGACGTACGCGTCTCCCTGGTGGCTCGAGGGGTCCACGCCGGTCACGGCCCCCAGGGGATGCCGAGCAGGTACCAGCCGGCGAAGAACGCCGTCCACACCACGGTGAGCGCGGCGAAGTACGGGAGCATGAGGGCGATCACGGTGCCGATCCCGGCGCTCTTGTCGTAGCGCAGCGCGAACACGACGATGAGGGGGAAGTAGGCCATGATCGGCGTCACGATGTTGATGGGCGAGTCAGCCACCCGGTAGGCGGCGAGCACCACCTCGGGATCGATGCCGAGCCGCAGGAACAGCGGGATGAAGATCGGCGCGAGCAAGGCCCACTTGGCGATCGCCTGCGGCATGATGATGCCGACGATCACCGTGATCACGATCGCCACCAGGAGCAGGCCGAGCGTCCCGATGCTCCAGTCCTCGATGAGGTCGCCGAGCTTCACCGCCGCCACCTTGGGGACGTTGGAGTAGTTGAAGTAGGCGATGAACTGGGCGATCAGCAGGAAGAGGAAGAGCAGGCCGGCCATCCCGGCCCACGACTTCGTGACGGCGTCGATGGCGTCGGTCGTGGTGGTCAGGGTGCGGGCACCTCGGCCGTAGCCCAGCCCGGCGGCCAGGAACAGCATGGCGATGATGGGGATGAGCCCGTCCATGAACGGCGAGGTGCCGATGAGGCTCCCCGTCTCCGGGTCGCGCAGCGGGGCGCCGGATGGGACCGAGAGCGCCAGGATGATCCCCAGGGCGACGACGAACGCGATGCCCGCCCATCGCAGGCCCCGTGAGTCCTGCTCCGGCGTGATCCCGTCGAACGTGTCGGGCTGGTCGCGCAGCTCGTCGCCGGTGGGGGCGAGCGCGGCGTCGTACGCGCCGAGGCGAGGCTCGACCACCCGCTTGCTGACGATGGCCAGCAGTACGGTGATGACGATCGTCGAGCCGATCCCGAAGTACAGGTTCGCGGTGATGTCGATGGTGCGCCCGGCCTCGACCAGCCCGATGGCCTCGTTGGTGATCTCGGTGAGCACTGCGTCGGTGGGGGTGATGAGCAGGTTGACGCCGAACCCGCCGGCGACGCCGGCGAAGGCGGCCGCCATGCCCGCCAGCGGATGTCGCCCGACGCTGAGGAAGGCGGCCGCGCCGAGGGGGATGAGCACCAGGTAGCCGGCGTCGGAGGCGATGCTCGACACGACGCCGAGCCCGACGATGATGTAGGTGAGGGCGCCAGGCGACGAGGCGGCGACGAGCTTGCGGATGAGCGAGGCGATCAGCCCCGACGCCTCCGAGACGCCGACGCCGATCATCACGATGAGGATGATCCCCATGGCCGTGAACGCCATGAAGTTCTGGACGAACGACGTGAAGAGGAAGCGGATGCCGTCGGTGGACAGCAGGCCCTTGATCTCGGCGGTTTCGGTCACGACCTCGTAGGAGTCCGCGTCGGCCTGCTCGCCGGGCACCACCTCGGCCGGCAGCATCGACCCCCCGATGTCGAGCTCCTGGGCGACCTCGGCGGGCGGCTTCACCACCTCGTAGGTCGCGCTCCACCCGGCCCAGGCGAGGACCTGTGACAGGAGGATGAGTCCCACGCACAGGCCGAGGAACAGCACCGCCGGGTGCGGCACCTTGTTGCCGACCCGCTCGATGAACCCGAGCATCCGCTCGAGCAGCCCCGCCTTCGCCTCCGGCTCGGCTTCGCCCATCTCCGCCCCTCCTGCCCCACCAGGGTGATGATCGGATCGTCGCGCGCCCTCGGGAGCATCGGGGCCGGTGGCCTCGTCGACGTTGCGGCACGCTACTCCGCCGGGTGAGCGGTGGCGCGCGAATGGGGGTGGCGGCGGATGGGTGGAAGGCGCCGGCCTCGCCTTGATCGGGTGGGTCGGCGCTACCCTGCGCCCGTCGGGCTCGGAGGGAGGGCGTCGATGGTCGACGAGGTGCGTGCTGAGGGAGGCGGGTCGCCGTGGTGACCGCCGTCGTCGTCGCTCGCGTCGTGCTCGCCGTGGTGTTCGCCACCGCGGGCATCGCCAAGGCCCTCGACCGGCCGACCACGGTGCGCACGCTGCGCGACTTCGGGGTGCCCGCCGCGCTCTCGTCGGTCGCTGCGGTGCTGCTCGTCGTCGCCGAGCTGGCGACCGCGGTGCTGCTGGTCACGGGGCCGACCGCGTGGATCGGCGGCTTCGTCGCCCTCGCCCTGCTCGTGGCGTTCGGCCTCGCGGCCGTCGCCAACCTCGCCCGGGGCCGCGCCCCGGCGTGCAACTGCTTCGGCCAGGTCCACTCCGAACCGATCGGCCCGGCGCTGCTCGTTCGCAACGGCGTCCTCGCCGGCCTGGCGCTCGTGGTGGTCGTCGGTGGGGCCGATGACGCCGGCGGGTCGCTCTGGTCCAACCCCGGGGACGTCTCGAGCACGGAGGTCGCCCTCCTCGCTGCCGTGGTGCTCCTCGGCCTCGCCGTCGTGGGCCTTCGGGCGCGGGTCCGGGCCCTGGCCGCCGACCACGAGCAGCTCGCCGCCGCCCACGAGCGGCTGAGCGCCACGGTGGCCGCCCTCGCCGACGGGCCGGTGGCCCCCGCCGGGGCACCCGCCGTCGCGCCCGCAGAGCCGGCGTCCGATGCACCCCCGGCGCCGCCGCCCCCGACGTTCGCACCGGGCCTCCCCGTTGGCGTCGCCGCGCCCACCTTCGCCCTCGAGCGCGCCGACGACGACCGCACCACCTCGCTGGACGACCTCCTCGCCGCCGGCCGGCCCGTCGTGCTGCTCTTCGTCGCCCCCACCTGCGGCACCTGCCACGGCCTGCTCCCGAAGCCGGCGGGGTGGACGTCGACCTACGGCGACGTCCTGTCGTTCGTGCTCGTCACCGCCGGGACGCGGGAGGCCAACGCCGGGATCGACGAGGGCACCGGCGGGTTCGAGCCGGTCCTGCTCGACCCGGGATCGACCCGCACCGCCTACGAGGTGGCGGCCACCCCGGGCGGGGTCGTGGTCGGCCGAGACGGCGCCATCGCCAGCGAGACCGTGTACGGCGTGGCCGAGATCGCCATGCTCGTCATGCGCACCGCCGCGGGTGAGCGGGCCGCGGCCGGCGCCACGAGCTGACCGCCCCGCCCGGCTCAGCGCCGGTCGGTCCCCGTGATCCACACCGGCCCGTGCTCGGGATCGCTCGGGTCGGGCGGGTGGTGGGCATCGCCGCACAGCACCCCCCAGGTGGCGTCCGGTGCCCATCGGCCGCTCGCTGTGCGCGCCTCTCGGACCGCGGCGGTGGCGCTCGAGCCGCGGGTGCCGAGGAACCAGGTGCTCCGCTCCAGCACCGTCAGCTCCACCAGCTGGCGCCGATGGTCGGTGAAGGACGGGTCCACGAGCTCGCCCAGGTCGACCAGCTCGAGCTCGATCCCCGTGGCATCGAGCGATCGGCGCAGCGCATCGCGCTCACCGGTCGAGGCGTCGGTGGCGAGCACGACGGTCGCGAGGCCGTGGGCGAGCGCGGCCGAGGCGATCTGGCGAGCCGCGACCACCGGGGAGGGCGATGCCTCGGGGTGGGCCCAAGCGAACGACCCTCGACGCCAGTGCACGCCGAGGTGCGGGCCCCGGGGGCGGATCCTTTCGGCCTCCTCGGCGATGGCGGCGGCTGGCCGCAGAGCACGGACGACCGCCCAGAACTCGAGGGAGTCGTAGGTCGCGCCCCAGCCGATCCGATCGGCTCCGGTGACGACCACCTCGCCGACGGGTTCGTCCGTCCCGGTCGTGATCGCGTCCAAGAGCTCCGGCGCATCGGGTGCACAGGTCGCCTCGATCGTCGACGAGGTCCGCCAGCGGACGGGGGAGGGGAGCCTCGGGTCATCGGGCGTCGTCCCGGGAACCGGCACCCAGACCTCGCCGGATGGTCGCCCCGGGGCGGGCGCGACCAGGTCGAGCCGGTCCCACGGCGCGTCGGGCTCGGCCACGAGGGCGTCGGCGAGGTCGCGCACCAGCAGGCCGGTCGCCCCTTCGAGGCCGGGGAGGTCGTAGAGGTCCGACCACGCCGTCGCGCCGGGCGGGGTGCCATCGACCGCCGTCGCGAGCAGCGGCGCGAGGGCCAGCCCCACCGGCCGGCGCGACCTCGTGGCCCGGGGCGCCGACGCGGCGCGCGCCACGAGGAGCATGCGGATGAGCAGGTGACGGGCGGTGCCGACCCCGGCACCGGGCCGGGTCGTGAACGCGACGAGCGACGGCACCTCGTCGCCACGGGGCCCGGTGGCGGCCAGGAGGATCTGCGCCGCGGCGACGTCGGCGTCGCCCCGCGGACCCTCGAGCACCCGCGCGGCGGCGGCCACCGGGGCGAGGAAGGCCAAGGCGCGCTCGGGCTGGGTCCTCGCCACGATGGCGTTGTCGAGCAACCGGAGCAGGCCATCGGCGTCGTCGAGCTCGGTGGGCTGCCAGCGGGCGCCGGGCACGTGGCGGGTGTGGACCACGAGCCCGATCGGGAGCGGCTCGGTGCCGGCGGTCCCGCCGATCGCCGCCACGGGCGTCGGCGAGCCGGGGCCGGTGGTGCCCTCGGCGCGGACGCTGAGCGGGCGGGCGTGCGGCCACACGCGGCCCTCTCGGTCGATGGGGGCGAACTCGTCGGAGAGGTAGGTGGCACCGGCACGCACCAGCGCCGCCACCAGGGTGGTCTTGCCGCTGAGGCTGCGGCCCGGGACCACGATCGCCCGATCGCCCCAAGCGACCACGCCGGCGTGCAGGTAGACCCGCTCGGTGGCGTGCTCGGCGACCGCGAAGTCGATGGCCGAGGCGAGCTCGTCCACCACGGCGTCGCGATCGGCCACCTCGGCGACGAGTTCCCCGCCCACCAGGACGCGCGAGCGATCGCCGCGTCGGTGCCCGGCGACCTCGACGGTGCAGACCTGGTCGACCTCATCGCCATCGATCGGTCGGGCATCGGACGGCCACACGGCGTCGACGACGGCGGGCGCATCGGGACCGCTGGCCTCCACCGTGATGCGGGCGCCGTGGAGCTCGAAGCTCCGCCGGCGGATCGAGCCGACCTCGTCGGCATCGCCCCAGGTCACCACCGATGATGACCACGGACGGGCCGCGACCGCAATGGGTCAAGGTGGCCCATTCCCACCCCCGGCCTGGTCGCGGATGCTTCCAGCGCGCTCGTGCGCACGTGGGACCGGCTGCGGCCGGGTGGAGGAGGGAACATGGAACTGCTGGCGCAGCGACCCGTCGCTCGACGGGTGGGGATCCTGATCGAGGAGCTCGGCGACGAGACGGTCTTGTACGACCCGGTGGCGAACCGGTTCGTCCGCCTGAACGGCACGGCCTACTTCGTGTGGCAGCGCTGCGACGGCGCCACCACCGTCGCCGAGATCACCGCCGCGCTCGAGCAGGAGCTCGGCGTGGATGACGGGGCCGAGGTGGCGTGGATGGCGCTCGACCTGCTGGCCGCCGAGGACCTGCTCGACGACGAGGTGGCCGTGCCCGCCGGCGCGACCGACGAGGACGGGCCGATGAGCCGCCGCACGATGCTGCGCCTCGCCGCGGCCGGGCTCGCGCTGCCGATCGTGGCGAGCATCGTGGCCCCGTCGCCGGCTGCGGCCGCCAGCGGGTCGACGCCGCCTCCGGCGCCGGTGGCCACCGACTGCGTGGTGTCGGCCTGGTCGGCGTGGTCGCCGTGCTCGTCGCCGTGCGGCTCGGGGACGCAGACCCGCACTCGGACCGTCGTGACCCCCGCGGCGAACGGCGGGAAGCCTTGCCCGGTCCTGTCCGAGACCAACCCGTGCAACACGCAGCCGTGCCCGGTCGACTGCGTGGTGTCGGCGTGGTCGGCGTGGTCGCCCTGCTCGGTCGAGTGCGGCGGCGGCACCCAGAGCCGGACCCGGACCGTCACCACCTTCCCGGCCTATGGCGGGACGCCGTGCCCGACGCTGGTGGAGACCAACCCCTGCAACACCCAGCCCTGCCCCTGA
>JAGQSL010000453.1 GCA_020439525.1 Acidimicrobiales bacterium
CCTTGCCGTCGGGCCGGACCTCGGTGAGCGTGACCTGGAGGTCGGTGTCGGGCGCGGACGAGCGCAGCCAGAGGTCGACCGACCCGGAGCCGATCATCGTCTCGGTGGTGGCCAGCGGTGACGACAGGTACGACAGCGACCTGCCGTCGACCGGCGGCTGCCAGTCGTACTTCGGGTATTGGTCCCAGGCGCCGCCGCCCGTGGTGGACGTGCGAGGGCGGACCGACGGATCGGACACGTAGCTGTCGATGCTGCCCTCGGCGTCGTCGGCCGCGGTGGGCGCGCCGGGCGACAGCGTGCCGCCCTCGCCGAGGTACCAGCGCTGCGCCGTGGTGCCGGGCACCGGATAGGTGCTGAAGTCCTGGGCGAAGGTCGGGTTGGGCAGCCCCGGCTCGACGCCATCGGACCCGCCGCCGTTCTCGAAGTCGACGCGGACCTGGGGCTCGGCCTCCCACGTGGCCAGGGCCTGCGAGTAGCTCATCCCCTCGAAGCGGTTGGCCGGGAAGGGCAGCGTGCCGAGGTCGTCGGATCCGATCACCTCGCCGCCGATGTAGGGCGCGGCGGCCTTGAAGAACGCGTAGTTCGGGGTGCGCTTGGCCACGTAGAGGTCGAGGAACTCGCCCCAGCGCAGGAAGATGTCGGGCACGGCGAACATCTCGGCGTGGCCCCCGTTGGTGAGCAGGAACCGCTTCTTCGACGTGCCCGTGAAGTTCTTCAGCATGGTGGGCACGTGGCCACCCACCTGCTCGTCGTGCCAGGTGGCCACGAGCAGCACCGGCACCTTGATGCGGCTCACGATCGTGGCCGGCGCGAACCGGTTGCCGAGCCCGAGCAGCGTCGGGAAGTAGGGGTTCTCCTCGATCCGCTGCGTCAGGTCGATGTTCTGGGTGCGCAGCTTCTGGTTGAAGGCGCAGATCTCGTCGCCCCCCTCGATGCGCTTGCGGGTGTAGTCCTGCCCGCCGGCCTCGGCCTCGTCCTCACGGCCCTTGATCCACTGCTTGGCGAAGCCGGAGTTGACGATGCCCGACGGGCGCAGCAGGTTCCGGAAGCCGTCGTCGTAGGTGCCGCCCACGGCGATCGCGGCGAGGTGCGGAGGCTGGGTGGAGGCCGCGTAGAGAGCAGCGTTGCCGGGGTACGACAGGCCCACGAGCCCGACCTTGTGGTCCTTCACCCACGGCTGCGCGGCCACGGTCTCCACCACGTCGTAGCCGTCGGTGGCCTGGGCGTCCTCCCACAGCAGGAACGAGCCGCCCGAGCAGCCGGTGCCGCGGATGTTCACGCCGATGGCCGCGTAGCCGTTGGCGTTGGCGATCCGCATCGACGGCGCCGTGCCCGACCAGTCGTAGGGGTTCGACGGGTCGTAGCCCGAGTACTCGACCACCGTGGGGTACGGGCCCTTGTCGATCGGCCCCGGCAGCCGGAGCATGTACGAGAGCAGGGTGCCGTCGCGGGTCTTGAGGTAGCCGAAGCCCTCGGTGAGCGATTGGTTGAGGTACAGGCTGCGGTTCGGCGTCTGCAGCACCCGGCCGACGGTGACCGGATCCGACGGGGCCGTGGTGTTGGTGTCGATGCGCCGGACGACGTAGTCGTAGCCGGTGGGGATGTAGCGCATCACGAGGTTGCCGTTGGCGTCGGTGCGTCGGAAGTCGGTGGGCACCGGGTCGCCCGTCGGCCCGAGCTCGAGCGTGGGGACCAAGGTCCCGTTGCGGTCGTAGAGGGCCACGAGCGCGTTGGGCGCCGTCGTGACCGTGATCTGGCCGGTGCCGCCGTGGGCCTGCACCTTCTTCGCCGGATCGCACGCGGTGACCCCGACCGCGAGCAGGACGCTGATGACGATCGCGAACGCCGCTCGGCGCATGGCTCCCCCTGGGAATCGACTCGGGGTCGGAACCTAGCAGCGGCGCTCGAGGTGACCGAAGGCGCTCACCCTCGGGGGTGGGCACCCGGCTCGGCCGCCCCGAACGGACCGCGGCCGAGCTGCTCACGGACCGGCACGACCTCGGGGTTGGTGAGGAACCGGCGCTGCCAGTTGGCGCCGTCCACCACGAGCGTGTGCCCGGAGATGAAGCGTCCGTACGGCGACGCCAGGAAGGTGGCCGCCCAGCCCAGCTCGCGCGGGTGGCCGACGCGCATCGCCGGCTGGCTGCGGGCGTTGCTGCGGTTGCGGTCGAGGTTCGAGCGGATGTCGGCGGTCATGTCCTCGTGGGGCACCAGGCCCGGCACCAGTCCGTTCACCTGGATGCCCGCCGGTCCCCACTCCACCGCGAGCGTCTCCACCAGGTTCTTCACCCCCGCCTTGGCCGCCGCGCTGTGGGCGAAGCCCGGCCCACCCGTCCACGCGTAGGAGGCCCCGACCGCGATGACCGACGCCGGGGTCCCCGACGCGAGGTGACGGCGAGCGTGCTCGCGCGCACAGAGGAACGTGCCGTTGAGCGTGATGTCGACGACGGTCCGCCACGCGTTCGGCGAGAGGTCTTCGGCGGGCGACGGGAAGTTGGCCGCCGCGTTGGCGACGAGCACGTCGGGTCGGCCGAGCTCGCCTTCGGCACGGTCGTACGCTGCGGCGATCTGGTCGGCGTCGCGGATGTCGCAGGGCACGGCGAGGACCCGTCCGCCCAGGCCGCCGAGGTCGCGCCCGGCGGCGGCGAGGTGCTCGGGCTTGCGGCTGGCGACCACCAGGTCCGCGCCGAGCCGGGCGAACTCGGCCGCGATCGCCTTGCCGAGCCCGGTGCCGCCACCGGTCACGAGCACGACCCGCCCGTCGTAGGTGCCAGGCGGGAGGGCCGAGGCCCCGAGGGGCGGCGGCTCGGGCAGGCCGGGGAGCTCGTCGGGCACGGTCAGCTCCCCGTGTAGCGAGGCGGGCGACCCTCAGCGAGGGCGGCCCGGCGCTCGGCGGCGTCGTCGGATCGGTGCAGGTACGTCTGGCCGATCAGCTCCTCGGCCATCGACGAGCGCACCTCCGGCTCGGCCAGGTGGCGGATGATCCGACGGGCGACCTCGACGGTGGCGGCGGGCGCCTCCGCGACCTTCTCGGCCATCGCCCGAACCGTCGCGTCGAGCTCGTCGGCCGGCACCACCCTCGACACGACCCCGTGGGCGAACGCCTCGGCCGCGTCCATCGGCCTGCCGGTGAGGACGAGGTCGCTCGCCACGCCGTGCCCGCAGATCTGGAAGAGGCGGGCGACGCCGCCGGTGTCGGGGATGACGCCGTGGCCCACCTCGGGGAGCATGAAGCGCGCTCCCTCCGCAGCGACCCGCACGTCGCACAGCAGCGCCCGTTGGAACGAGGCCCCGATCGACCACCCCTGGCAGGCGACGAGGATCGGCGCGGGGAGCTCGAAGATCTGCTGGATGCCGCGATGGCCGCGGGCCATCAGCTCGTGGTGGGTGAGCTCGACCTGGCCGCCGCCGAGGGCCCCGACGTCGCGGCCCGACGAGAACGAGCGGCCCGCGCCCCGCCAGATGATCGCCCGGACGTCGCGCCGCTCGCGCAGCTCGCCCAGGATCTCGAAGAGGCGCTGGTCCATCTCGTCGTCGAAGGCGTTGTGCTTCGCCGCGTTGTCGTTGGTGATCGTGGCGATGGCACCGTCGATCTCCAACCGCACCTTCTCGGTCATGGGCCCTCCTCGCGCGCTGACCTTGGCACACTGGACGGGTGGCTGTCGTGGTCCAGCTCTCCGACACGCACCTCCGGGCCCGCGTCGGCCCCGAGGACCACGCCCTGCGCCGAGCCGTGCTCGCCATCCGCCGCGCGCTGGGGGTGCCGCCCGACGCGGTCGCGCTTACCGGCGACCTCGCCGACGACGGTTCGGTGGCCGCGCTCGAGCGGGTCGCCGCCGCGGTCGCCGGCTTCGATGCGCCCATCGTGGCCCTCGCCGGCAACCACGACCTCGACGAGTCCGTCGAGCGGGTGTTCGGCCCCCCGGGCCCGCTCGCCGCCGACGGCTGGCGCATCGTGCCGCTGGCGACGCGGGTGCCCGGCGAGGTCCACGGGGCCGTCGACGTCGACGCCGCCCGCGCCGCGCTCGCCGACCACGCCGGTCACCCCACGCTGCTGCTCGCCCACCACCCGCCCCTGGGGCCGAGCACGCACCCCTGGTTCACCCTGCGCCACGGCGACGGCCTGCTCGACCTGCTCGCCGAGCGTCCAGACGTCCGGGCGCTCGGCGCCGGCCACCTGCACCAGGCGTTCCACGTCCGCCGCCGGGCGCTGCTCGTGCTCGGCGCGCCGTCCACCTGGTACGCCATCCGCCACGAGGGCCGCCGCTGGGCCAAGGCGCCCAGCGCGCCCGTCGGTGCGGTCGTGTGGCACCTCGGCAGCGACGGCACCGCCCGCCCCGCCCTGGTCCCCTCCCTCCCCCGCTGACCGCGCGGGGCCCGGCGCGGCCGCCGGCCGCCCGGTGCTGGCGTTCTCCACCCCGAACACGCGCCACCAGCGCGCCA
>JAGQSL010000069.1:0-4289 GCA_020439525.1 Acidimicrobiales bacterium
GCGCCAAGCGCTTCCTCCAGCCGCCGTCGCCCGCCAAGGGCGCGGCCACCGTGCAGTACCCCCACGAGAAGGAGGCGCCGCCCACCCGGGCGCGTGGCGTCATCGCCCTCAAGGAGGACAACTGCACGGTCTGCATGCTGTGCGCCCGCAGCTGCCCCGACTGGTGCATCTACATCGAGGGCCACAAGGAGAAGGCGCCGCCGCGCCGTCCCGGCGGCAAGGAGCGCACCGTCTCGGCGCTCGACCGCTTCGACATCGACTACGCGCTGTGCATGTACTGCGGCATCTGCGTCGAGGTGTGCCCGTTCGAGGCGCTCTTCTGGAGCCCCGAGTTCGAGTACTCCGAGCCCCGCATCGCCGACCTGCTCCACGACAAGGAGCGCCTCGGCGAGTGGATGGAGACGGTGCCCGACTTCGAGGCCTACGAGGCCGGCTCGTCGGCGAAGGTGAAGAAGGTGCCGCGGTGATCCACCTCCTCGCCGAGGCGTCGCCCAGCTACGCCGTCCCCGCCAACATCGCCTTCGGCATCACCGCCGTGCTCATGACCTACTCGGCCATCCGCGTCGTCACCGCCTCCAACGTGGTCCACGCCGCCGCGTTCCTCGTGGTGGTGCTCGCCGGCGTCGCCGTGAACTTCATCCTGCTCGGCGCCGAGTTCCTCGCCATCACCCAGGTGCTGGTCTACATCGGCGCCATCGTCGTGCTCTTCCTCTTCGGCATCATGCTCACCAAGGCGCCGATGGAGGGCGAGGAGCGCCCGGCGCGCGACAACTGGCTGCTCGGCGCGGCCTCCGGGCTCGTGTTCCTCGGCCTGCTCGTGTACGCCCTCTGGGATGGCTTCGGCAAGGACAAGCTGCCCGCGGACCTGGCCCCCACCAGCACCGGCGCCCTCTCCGACGCCATCTTCGGCGGCTACCTGTTCCCGTTCGAGGTGGTCTCCCTGCTCCTGCTCGCCGCCCTCGTGGGCGCCATCGTGATCGCCCGGAGGGACTGAGCCGTGTACCTCAACCAGTTCCTCATGCTCGCGGCCGTCCTCTTCTCGGTGGGGGTCTACGGCGTCATCGCCCGCAAGAACGGCGTCATGGTGCTGATGTCGATCGAGCTCATCCTCAACGCCGTGAACATCAACCTGGTGGCGTTCGCCGCCATGAACGGCGCCCTCGCCGGGCAGGTCTTCGCCCTGTTCGTGATCGCCGTCGCCGCCGCCGAGGTCGGCGTCGGCCTGGCGATCGTGCTCGCCATCTTCCGCAACTACAAGACGGTCGACATCGACGAAGTCGACCTCATGAAGGGCTGACGCACCCGTGCTCACCCACGCCTGGATCATCCCCCTCATCCCCGCGCTCTCGTTCGTCGCCATCTTGGCGGTGGGCAAGAAGCTGCCGCGCGGCGGCTCGGAGATCGGCATCGCCTCGGTGACGATCTGCTTCGTGCTGGCGCTCACCGTGGCCGCCGGCTGGATCGGCCGGGTCAACGATCCGCCCCACGAGGCCGACCACGCCACCACCGAGCACAGCGTCGAGGGCGAGGGCCACGCCACCGAGGGCGAGGGCACCGCCGTGGAGGGCGAGGGCGAGCACGGCGCTGCGGCCGAGGGCCCCACCTTCGCCAAGGCCCCGGCCACCAAGGTCGCCGCCGACGAGGGCGAGGGCGAGGCCGGCGGCGAGGAGGAGCACCACGTCACGCCGCCCGTGCAGCGCAACATCAGCTGGTTCCAGACCGACGGCCACGAGATCAAGGTCGGCACCCTGATCGACGGCCTCAGCACCCTGATGCTGGTCGTCGTCACCTTCATCTCGCTGCTGGTGCACGTGTTCTCCACCGACTACGTCGCCGGCGACCGCCGCTACACCCACTACTTCGCGTTCCTCAGCCTGTTCACGGCGTCGATGCTGTTCTTCGTCATCGCCGACAACACGCTGCAGATGATCGTGGGGTGGGAGCTCGTGGGCCTCTGCTCGTTCGGGCTCATCGGGCACTGGTGGGAGGAGAAGCCCAACTCCGACGCCGCCCTCAAGGCGTTCCTCACCAACCGCGTGGGCGACATCGGCCTGCTCTGCGGGATGATCATCCTCTACTTCGCGGCCGGCAAGACCTTCGACACGGTGACCATCAACACGATGGCCAACGAGGGCGCCATCCGGCACTTCCTGCTGCTGGTCGCGTCGCTGTCGCTGATCACCGCCGTCATGTCGAAGTCGGGCCAGTTCATCCTCCACACGTGGCTGCCCGACGCCATGGCCGGCCCCACCCCCGTCTCCGCGCTGATCCACGCCGCCACCATGGTCGTGGCCGGCATCTTCATGGTCGCCCGCCTCTACGGCGTGTTCTTCCACGGCCTGTCGATCGGCACCGCCAACATCAACGCCCTCGCCGTGGTCGGCGCCGTCACCCTGCTCTTCGGTGGCCTGCTCGCCTTCGTGCAGAGCGACATCAAGAAGGTGCTGGCGTACTCCACGGTCTCGCAGCTGGGCTACATGGTGATGGCGCTCGGCGTCGGCGCCTGGACCGCGGCGATCTTCCACCTCTTCACCCACGCCATCTTCAAGGCCTGCCTGTTCCTCGGGTCGGGCTCGCTCGCCCACCACATCCACTCCTTCGACATGAAGAAGGACATGGGCGGCATGAGGAAGACGATGCCGAAGACCTACCTGACCTTCCTGCTCGGCACCGCGGCGCTGGTGGCGATCCCGCCCTTCGCCGGCTTCTGGTCCAAGGACGAGATCCTCGCCGGCGCCCAGCAGCTGGGCGGCGGGGGCAACGGCTACCCGCTCATGCTGATCATGGGCACGCTCGGCGCCGCGGTCACCGGCGCCTACATGATGCGGGCCATCTGGTACGTGTTCTTCGGTGAGCCCCGCGGCAAGTCGGCCGAGCACGAGCTGCACGAGAACGGGCCTCGCATCGTCGTGCCGCTGCTCATCTTGGGCGTCGGCTCGGTCATCGCCGGGTTCGTGAACATCCCGGCCTTCGGCTTCCTCCCGGAGGGCCTCACGCTCCGCTTCGAGCACTTCGTCGAGCCGACGGCCGGCTACTTCCCCGAGATCAGCCACCCCGAGTTCAACCTCGTGCTCGCCATCATCTCCACGCTGGTGGGCGTGAGCGGCGTGGCCATCGCCTACGCCTGGTACTGGAAGGGCGTCGGGCTGCACGGCCTCACCGAGCGCAACAAGTTCGCCAAGGCCGGCTACCGGGTGCTCGAGAGCAAGTACGGCCTCGACATCCTCTACACCGACGTCATCGCCGGCAGCTTCAAGGGACCCATCGCCCGGGGCGCCAACTGGGTCAACCAGAACGTCATCGACGGCGTCGTCAACCTCGTGGGCACCACCGCCCGCAAGAGCGGCGAGCTCGTCTACCGCCGGATCGACCAGGGTGTCGTCGACACCGTGGTCAACGGATCGGGCACCTTCGCCGAGGGATCGGGCCAGCTGCTGCGTCGCCAGCAGAACGGCAAGGTCCAGTTCTACGGCGCCTACCTGTTCATCGGCGCGGCCGTGCTGGCCGCCCTCATCATCGCGATCGCGTAGCAAGGACCGAGGAGACATCGTGAAGGACCTGCTCGACGGCTGGGGCATCACCGCCGCTGTCTTCCTGCCACTGGTGGGAGCAGCGGTCATGCTCTGCATCCCCAAGGCCGAGGAGACCCTGCACAAGGTCGTGGCGCTGATCACCAGCCTGGCCACCGCCGCGGTCGGGGTGGCGATGCTCGCCAACTTCGACTACGACCGCACCGCCAGCCTGCAGTTCCTGCAGGACAAGACCTGGATCGAGCTGATCAACGCCCGGTACCTGGTCGGCATCGACGGCATCTCGCTGCCGCTGATCGCCCTGACGTTGCTCGTCGTGCCGCTGGTCATCGTGTACTCGTGGGACCACTTCCCCGAGCCGCACAACCCCAAGGCGTTCCTGCTGCTCATCCTCGTGCTCGAGACGGGCATGATCGGCACGTTCGTCGCCCAGGACCTGCTGCTCTTCTTCGTCTTCTTCGAGCTCGTGCTGCTGCCGATGTACTTCATGATCGGCGTGTGGGGTGGCGAGCAGCGCAAGTACGCCTCGCTCAAGTTCTTCCTCTACACGGCGTTCGGCTCGGCGCTCATGATCGTGTCGATCCTGGCCACCTACTTCCTGTCGCCCACCGTCGACGGCCAGCACACCTTCTCGATGATCGCCCTCACCGACTGGGGCGGCGCCGGCCTGGCCAAGGGCACCGCCGTGCTGATCTTCGGCGGCTTCTTCATGGGCTTCGGCATCAAGGTGCCGATGTTCCCGTTCCACACCTGGCTGCC
>JAGQSL010000069.1:4338-10418 GCA_020439525.1 Acidimicrobiales bacterium
TGCTGAAGCTCGGCACCTACGGCTTCGTTCGCATCGCCATCCCGATCCTGCCCGTCGGGGCCAAGGAGTGGGCGCCGGTCATCGGCGGGCTCGCGGTGGTCGGCATCATCTACGGCGCCCTCGGCTGCCTCGCCCAGACCGACATGAAGCGCCTGATCGCCTTCTCGTCGGTGGCGCACATGGGCTACGTGATGCTCGGCATCGCCACGCTGACGCCCTTCGGCATCAACGCCGCCATCTTCGGCATGGTGGCCCACGGCCTGATCACCGGCATGCTCTTCTTCCTCGCCGGGTCGGTGAAGGACCGGTTCCACACCCTCGAGATCAAGCGCCTCGGCGGCCTGCTGCTCCAGGCGCCGCGGATGGGCTGGCTGCTCGGCTTCTCGGCCATGGCCTCGCTCGGCCTGCCCGGCCTGGCCGGGTTCTGGGGCGAGTTCCCCGCCATCCTCTCGGCCTACAACCCCGGCGCCGGCCTCTCCGAGGAGCTGTTCCGGGTCTACATGGTCATCGCCGCCGTCGGCACCGTGTTCGCCGCCGGCTACCTCCTCTGGCTGCTCCAGCGCGTCGCCTTCGGCACGCCCACCGAGGAGTTCGAGGACGAGCACATCCACGACATGCACGTCACCGACTACATCGCGTGGGCGCCCATGGTCGTGCTCATCGTCGCCCTCGGCATCTACCCGGCGCTGATCTTCAACGTCACCGACGACGCCGTCCGCGCCAGCCTGGCCGCCTTCGGCGTGGGGAGCTGATCGGGTGATCGCCACCGTGCTCGCCGCCTTCCCGGACTTCGTCCGGCCCGAGATCGACTGGCACGCCATCGCGCCCGAGCTCATCCTGGTGGCCACCATCGTGCTGGCGCTGCTCGTCGACGTGTTCACCTCCGAGCACAGCAAGTGGACGGCGTCGTCGATCGCCGGGCTGGGCCTGCTGGCCGCCACCGTGCCGCTGCTCACCCTCGCCACCCGCGACGACCCCACCGCCATGTTCGGCGGCTCCTACGTGGTCGACGACTTCGCCCTCGTGCTCAAGGGCCTGTTCCTCGTGGCCGGCTACCTGACGATCCTGCTGTCGACGAACACGATCGCCGAAGGCGACTACGCCGAGGGCGAGTACTACCTGCTCATCCTCTCGTCGGTCTTCGGCATGCTGGTCATGGCCTCGAGCCGCGACCTCATCGGGATCTTCATCGCCCTCGAGATGCTGTCGATCCCGGCGTACCTGCTGGCGGGCTGGCGCAAGCGCACCCTCACCGGCAACGAGGCCGGGATGAAGTACTACCTGATGGGCGTGTTCGCCTCGGCGGTGATGCTCTACGGCATGTCGCTGATCTTCGGCGGCACCGGATCCACCCTGCTCGCCGACGTCGGCCGGGCCATCGACGGCAGCTTCGGCGCCGAGCCCATCGCCACCCTGGGCATCGTGTTCGTGCTGATCGGCTTCGCCTTCAAGGTGTCGGCCGTGCCGTTCCAGAACTGGGCGCCCGACACCTACGAGGGCGCCCCCACCCCGGTCACCGCCTTCCTCTCCGTCGCCTCCAAGACGGCCGGCTTCGTGGCCATCTTGCAGCTTGTCTACGTCGGCTTCTACGGCGAGGCCCGCGTGGTGCGGATCCTGATGATCGCCCTGGCCGCCGCCACGATGACGGTGGGCAACGTGATCGCCCTGCGCCAGAGCAACATCGTGCGCCTCTTCGCCTACTCGTCGGTGGCCCAGGCGGGGTTCATCCTCGCCCCGCTCGCCGTGTTCGGGGTCGAAGCCGCGAACGAGAAGATCATCACCGCGATGGTGACCTACGCGATCATCTACACGATCGTGAACCTCGGGGCGTTCGCGGTGATCATCACCGTGAGCCGCAAGACCGGCACCGGCGAGATCTCCTCGTGGGGAGGCCTGTGGACCTACGCGCCAGGCCTGGCCGTCGCCATGGGCGCGTTCCTGTTCGCCCTCGGTGGCATCCCCATCGCCGCCGGCTGGTGGGCCAAGTTCCAGGCGTTCGATGCGGTGGTGTCGGCGAACAGCCCGTGGGGCTACGTCATCGGCGTGGTGATGGCCGTGAACTCGGTGATCGCCCTCGGGTACTACCTGTCGCTGATGCGGGTGATGTTCATGGACGACGTGCCCGACGGCGACACCACGCCCATCCGCGTGCCCGTGCCGCTCGGCGCCGTGGTCACCGTCGCCCTCATCGCCACCCTCGTGCTCGGCGTGTTCCCCGGCCTGGTCTCCGACCTGGCCCAGGGCGCCTCCGAGGCCCTCGCCGGCCGCTGAGCCCGGCGCCGTGAGCGAGCTCGGGCGCCGGCTCGTCTCGCACCTCGAGGCCCACGGGCCCATCGGCTTCGCCGACTTCCAGGCGCAGGCCCTCTACGCCCCGGGCCTCGGCTTCTACGCGTCGGGTGGGGGCGCCGGGCGTCGGCGCGACTTCCTCACCAGCCCTGAGGTCGGGCCGCTCTTCGGTGCGGTGGTGGCCCGCGCCCTCGACGGGTGGTGGGACGACCTCGGGCGGCCCGACCCCTTCCCCGTCGTCGAGGCCGGGGCCGGTCCGGGGACGCTGGCCCGCTCGATCCTCGCCGCCGCGCCTCGCTGCGCCGCCGCGCTGGCGCTCGTGCTGGTCGAGGTGGGGGAGGCGCAGTGGCCCACGCACCCGTCCGGCACCACCAGCCGCGCCGACCTGCCCGAGCCGGGGAGCCTCGGGCCCGGGCCGGTGGTGGTCGTGGCCAACGAGCTGCTCGACAACCTGCCGGTGGCGCTCGTGGCGCGGACCGCCGAGGGCTGGGCCGAGGTCCAGGTCGGGGCGCGCGACGGGCGGCTCGTCGAGGTGCTGGCCCCCTTCGGTGGCGAGCAGGCCACCTGGTGCGACCTCCGGGCGCCGGGTGCGCCGGTGGGGGCGCGGATCCCGGTCCTCGCCGAGGCGGTCGACTGGCTGCGTCAGGCCCTCGCCCTCGCCGGTCCCGGCGGGCGGGTGGTGGCCGTCGACTACGCCCGGCCCACCACCGGCGAGCTCGCCGCGCTCGACCAAGCGGCGTGGCTCCGCACCTACGCCGCCCACGGTCGATCCGGCGACCCGCTCGCCGAGCCCGGCACCTGCGACATCACCTGCGACGTGCCCATCGACCAGCTCGCCCTCGTGGCCCCGCCCGACCGGGTGCGCACCCAGGCCGCGTTCCTGCGCGAGCACGGCATCGACCAGCTGGTGGCCGAGGGCCGAGCTCGGTGGGAGGAGCTCGGTGGGATCGCGGGCGGCCTCCCCGCGATCGCGGCGCGCAGCCGGTCCTCCGAGGCCAACGCCCTGCTCGACCCCGACGGGCTCGGGGGCTTCACCGTCCTCGAGTGGCGGCCGTAGCGGTGGCGGTCGGTCCGGCTCGGCGGCGCCGGTCGGCGGGTACCCTCCCGGCGATGCTGCGCACCGTCCGATCCCACCGCACCCTCGCCCTGGTCCTCACGCTCTCCCTGGCGGTCGCATCCTGCGCGTCGGACGGAGGGAGCGAGGACGCAGCCGGTGGGGGCGACGCGTCCACCACGACCACGGCGGCGGCGTCGTCGAGCCCGGCCTACGCGGCGCGCGGCCCCCACGAGGTGGGCGTGCACTCCTTCGCCCTCGACGACGGGCGCCGGGTGGTGTCGTGGTACCCGGCGGCCGCATCGGCGGCCGACCAGCCCGACGAGGTCTTCGACATCGCCAGCCTGCTCTCGCCCGAGCTGCAGTCCCAGGTGCCCGCCGAGCTCCGACCCCAGTACGAGATCGCCGCCCACCCCGGGGCCGAGCCCGCCGACGACGGCCCGTTCCCGGTGGTGCTGTTCAGCCACGGCTTCGCCGGGTTCCCCGAGCAGTCGGCCGACCTCGTCACCCACCTGGCGTCCTGGGGCTTCGTGGTGGTGGCGCCGGCCCACGTCGAACGGAGCCTCGACGGGCTCCTCGGCACCGGCGCCCAGGGCATCGGGCGGCGCGACGATCCCGAGGTGCTGATGGCGTCGCTCGACGCCGCGCTCGCCGACGAGGCGGTCGGCCCTCTGATCGACGACGAGCAGGTCGCGGTGGCCGGCCACTCGGCCGGGGCGTCGGCCGCCTACCTGGCCGCAGCGAGCGACGATCGCGTCGACGCGCTGGTCGCCTACGCCCTCGGCGACGGCCGCCAGGACCCCGACCAGCCCGCCCCCGACCTGCCCGTCCCCGACGTGCCCTCGCTCGTGATGCTGGGCACCGACGACGGCATCATCCCCGCCGGCACCACTCGCGCGGTCTGGGAGCAGATGGCACCGCCGAAGCGCCTCGTGGAGCTGGGCGACGCCGGGCACCTGGCGTTCAGCGACATCTGCCTGATCGGCCGCGACCAGGGCGGGCTCACCGGGCTCGTCGAGGAGGCCGGCCTCGACCTGCCGGCCGACCTCTTGCGGCTCGCCAGCGACGGGTGCGAGCCCGATGCCCTCGACCCTGAGGCCGGCTTCGCGCCCATCGACCACCTCACCGTCGCCTTCCTCCGCTCGGCGTTCGGCATCGATCCCGAGCCCGTCGGCCTCGACGAGACCACCGCCGCCCAGTTCAGCGGCGTCGACGTGACCCTGCGCGAGGACCTGGGCTGAGCGCTCAGCGCGGCGACAGGCCGGCCACCGGCGGGAGCACCGACCACGGGAAGTTGATCCACGCGTCGGTGGCCTTCCAGCAGTAGTCGGGCACGATCACCGAGTGGCTCTTGTGGTACAGCACCGCGGTGCGGGCCTCGGCGACGTGCTGGCCCAGCACCTCGGCCACCAGTCGCAAGGTGTGGCCGGTGTCCGCCACGTCGTCGACCACCAGCACCCGGAGCCCGTGGACCTCGACCAGGTCGAGGCTCGGCGGCAGCACCACCGGGACGGGCAGCCGCTCCTCGACCCCCGTGTAGAACTCGACGTTGATCGTCCCGCAGTTCTTGACCCCGAGCGCGTAGGCGAGGGCGCCCGCCACCGTGAGCCCGCCCCGCGCCACGGCCACGACGAGGTCGGGGATCCACCCGCTGGCCGCGACCGACTCGGCGATGTCGCGCGTCGCCGTGCCGAACGCTTCCCACGTGAGCTCCTCGCGGTCGTCGGCGTCGGTGGCGTCGGTGGGGTTCACGCTCGTCATGGAGGGGAAGCTTCGCGCGGCCCGGGCGGTCCCGAGATCGGACGCTCCCGAGACCGGCCTCGACGGCCGTCGCTAGGGTGGCCGGCGGGCCCGCCACGGTCGTGCGCCGGCCCGTCCAGGGGACCGCAGCGAGACGGAGACGAACCATGAGCGACCCGGTCGAGCCCACCGCGACCATCGAGGACTACCTGCTCGAGGACCGGATGTTCCCGCCGCCGGAGGGCTTCAAGGAGCGCTCGCTCGTCGCCTCGAACTTCCTCCACGAGGAGGCGGACCGGGACGTCGAGGGGTTCTGGGCCCGCCAGGCCGCCGCGCTGCTCGACTGGCAGCAGGACTGGGAGACGATCCTCGACTGGCAGCTGCCGTTCGCGAAGTGGTTCGTGGGCGGGAAGCTCAACGTCGCCGAGAACTGCCTCGACCGCCACGTGCGCGCTGGGCGCGGCGATCGCGTCGCCTTCCACTGGGAGGGCGAGCCCGGTGACACCCGCACCATCACCTACGCCGACCTGCTGGCCGAGGTCGAACGGTTCGCCAACGTGCTGAAGGGCCTGGGCGTCGAGAAGGACGACCGGGTGGCCATCTACCTCCCGATGGTCCCCGAGCTGCCCGTGTCCGTCCTCGCCTGCGCCCGCATCGGCGCACCGCACTCGGTGGTGTTCGGCGGGTTCTCCGCCGACTCGCTCGCCGATCGCATCAACGACGCCGAGTGCAAGGTGCTGATCACCGCCGACGGCGGCTGGCGCCGGGGCAAGCCGGGCCTGCTGAAGCCGACGGCCGACGTCGCCGTGGCCAACTGCCCGAGCATCGACCACGTCGTGGTGGTCGATCGCATCGCCAGCAGCGGCGGCGACGCGCCGATCGACTGGGTGGAGGGGCGCGACCGCTGGTACCACGACCTCATGGCCGAGGCCGACGCCTCCTGCCCGGCCGAGCCGATGGACAGCGAGGACCTTCTCTTCCTGCTCTACACCTCGGGCAC